>CAJAFH010000177.1 GCA_903939005.1 uncultured Actinomycetes bacterium
CGAAAGTTAACTCCAGAAATTACCGCAGCGCTTAAGTTTCAAATCGAACGAGTACGGCAACTGCAACGTGAAGCTACACCTGGCATCTTGCAGTTAGAGCGATCCAGCCGTCCTTGTATCGAAGCGGCTAGTGAACTTTATTGTGGCATCGTCGATGAGGTCGAAGCGATTGGTTATGACATTTTCAATAAGCGAGCCAAAACTTCAACAGCACGCCGCATGCGAGTAGCCGGTAAAGCCTATGTAAAGGCGATTGCTGCTCGTTAGTTTTTATGCGCTTTGCGACCTAGATAAACCCAGGTAGCCATTACCGAAAGAATAAGTGCAAAGCCAAAGAATAAATCTTCCAGCGGGGCGGATGCAATACGTAATCCCAAAATCGTATCTTCGCTGTACATGACGATCTCTCTGGAAGTTAGCCACCAGTTTGTCATTAACTGAAATGGCAAAATAATTGCATATGAAGTCCAGAACACTTTCCGCTTAAGTAATTTTGTCTGAAGAACTTCTAGATCAAGGAAAGCAGCAATGAAAACTGCCATCAGAGCTATTTGCGTGTAGGTCATGACTCATCCCCTACTTCCCAATGCTTCTTTACAGTTCGCACCGCTTCAATAGTAAGTAGCGCTGCAAGAGGGACGATTAAGAAAAATAAGAATTCCTCTAGCGGAATGCCAAATGGACCGAAGATTCCCAGTATCTGGTTCTTATCAAAATACCAATGGCCACGGTTAATTGCGTAGGCATCCCAAATTAAAAAGAAAACTGCGGTCGGCAAAATGCTTAAAACCACTCGCTTAAACCTGCGAATTACGCCGACCTTCAAGAAAACTTCTAGCCAGATTGACCCACAAAGAGTGAAAGCCAACATCGCTAAATAACCGTATTTCTCCACGAGTTAATTCTCTCGTAAAGCAGCGCGAATTTCTTACTAAATCGCTATAGTTTGCAATGCGGGAGCCGAAAGAAATTGGCTGAGAGGATCTGTAATTCACAGATCGACCGCTTGACCGGTCCGGTAATGCGGACCTGGAACGGGGTTAATTATGTCGTACACACTTTTCACAGCTTGGGATTATCAGGTTTCGATCCTGGAATTCGTCGCATCAGTTACATCTTTAATCGGAGTCTGGCTAGGCACAACAGGCAAACGCATAACTTGGCCATTTTGGGCCGCTAGCAGTGCGTTGTATGCGATTTTCTTCTATCAAGCTAACTTGATTGCAAGTGCTGCACTGCAGTTTGTATTTATTGCAGCAGCGTTTAGTGGCTGGAAAGGATGGGCACCGACTGGTGCTCAGCCAGGCAACTTGAGCAATCGTGGTCGTATTTATTCAGTTCTTGCGATACTTGGTTTGTGGTTAGTGCTAGCGCCCTTACTATCTCGAATTGGCGCCGCAGCAACAGTTGTTGACGCATTTCTTTTTGTAGGCTCACTGATTGCGCAAATATTAATGGTCTTAGAAAAATATGAGAGTTGGGTAATCTGGTTAGTCGTAGATCTTGCTGGCACCGCTCTCTACTTCAATCAGGGTTACTATTTCACTTCATTCCTATATGCAATATTTACGTTAATAGCACTTCAGGGTTGGAGGCGTTGGTATGCAGATCAACGAAGCACTCCGCGATCTGTTTAGCGAATCAGCTAAACCGCTAGTCCTAGCCATTGATGGCCCAGCAGGTTCTGGAAAGAGCACGCTAGCCGGTGAGATTGCGCGAGCATTTGCCGGAACTTACGATATTGAAGTTATACATCTTGATGAGTTATATAACGGTTGGGATAACGCGCTTTCGGAAGAACTATTTCTGCGGATTGCCCAACTAATTGCAGCTCAACGGGCCGGCAAAACAACAGATTTAGCCATCTATGACTGGTCGGCCGCAGCTTTTTCTGGGTCAAGAGAAGTTAAGGCCGTGCAACTTCTAATTATCGAAGGCGTCGGTAGCTCTAGTCATCTGTTGCACGCGAATTTAACAACTTCGATCTGGCTAGATATTGAGCAAAGCGTTGGATTAGCGCGGGTATTAGAGCGAGATGGCGATGAGATTCGTGGCGAGATGGTCAAGTGGCAGAAGATGGAAAGTGAATATTTTGCACGCGACTTAACTCGCGAAAGAGCGGATTTCATCCTCTCTACGCAGTAGCTAGCCTAAGATTTAGCTGTGTCTGATCTAACCGGCGAATTAATTGATGACCGTTATCAGTTAACGGCACTGCTTGCTACCGGCGGTATGGCCACAATTTATAGCGCAATTGATACTCGGCTAGATCGCAAAGTTGCCGTAAAGATCATGCACCCACATCTAGCGCAGGATGAAGATTTCGTTGGTCGCTTCATTCGTGAAGCAAAAGCGGCCGCTTCACTTTCGCATCCAAATATTGTTGCAGTGCAAGATCAAGGTTGGAATCAAAGCGGAGTCCCAGCAGTCTTTATCGTGATGGAGCTAGTCGAGGGACACACGCTTCGTGACTACATATACGAGCGAGGCAAACTCACAGTTGATGATGCACTTTCCTTTATTGATCCGGTTTTAAGTGCACTCGCTGCTGCGCATAACATTGGCATAATTCATCGCGACATCAAACCTGAAAACATTTTGATCTCAAAGGAAGGTCGCGTAAAGATTGCCGACTTCGGTCTAGCCCGCGGCAATATGTTGGGCACCACGATGACGGCTGAATCCAGCGTAATTCTAGGTAGCGTTTCTTATCTCTCCCCCGAACAAGTACAACGTGGCATCGCAGATTCCCGAAGTGATGTTTATGCCGCCGCAATTGTGCTTTTTGAAATGATCACAGGTGAAAAACCGTTTGCTGCCGATACTCCGATTCAAATTGCGTACATGCATGTAAACGAGAAAATCCCATTATTAAGTAGCAAAGTAAAAGGAGTACCGGCAGCCCTTGAAAGTCTGGTTGCCAAGGCAACAAGTACTAACCCAGATGATCGACCACGCGATGCTGGCGAATTTCTAGCTGAGCTAAATAAAGTACGTGATGAA
>CAJAFH010000178.1 GCA_903939005.1 uncultured Actinomycetes bacterium
AAAATGTATGCACGGTGTGCACGTTGTAGCGCTTGCTGCGCATTCTGCTCAACCAACAAGATGGTTACGCCGGTCTTGTTAATTTCAGTAATGATGCGGAAGATATTGGCGATCATTTGTGGTGCCAGACCCATTGAAGGCTCATCAAGCAACAGCACCTTCGGGCGAGTCATTAGAGCGCGACCAATCGCAAGCATCTGCTGCTCACCACCTGAAAGAGTTCCGCCAGCTTGGCTAACGCGCTCTTTCAAACGTGGGAACAAGTGATAAACCTTTTCGAGATCTTCTTGCATTTCAGCTTTGCGATTCTTGCGGTGGAATTTACCCATCTCAAGATTTTCCAGAACTGTCATGCCTGGGAAAATTCCGCGGCCTTCAGGGGCTTGTGAGATACCAAGGTCAACGCGCTCATGCGCAGGGACCTTAGAAATATCTTTGCCATCGAAAATGATTTGGCCAGAGGTAACTGGACGAAGACCTGAGATGGTCTTAAGCATCGTGGTCTTACCGGCACCGTTAGCGCCGATCAAAGTTACGATTTCACCTTCGTTTACGACAACTGAAACGCCTTTAATCGCTTCGATCTTGCCGTAGTGGACGTGCAGATCTTTAATTTCAAGACGCATCTGCTGGTACTCCTAAATAGGCTTCGATAACTCGTGGATCATTTTGTACAACAGATGGAATGTCATCTGCAATCTTGGTACCGAAATCAAGAACAACTACGCGGTCAGAGATTCCCATAATCAGTGACATGTCGTGCTCGATTAGCAGAACTGTGTAACCAGCATCGCGCACCCTTTTGATAGTTGCTGCGAGTTCAACTTTTTCAGCTGGGTTGAATCCAGCAGCTGGCTCATCAAGAAGAAGTAACTTAGGTGAAGTGCCTAGTGCGCGAGCAATCTCGAGACGACGCTGAACACCGTAAGGCAAGTTCTTAGCTAGACGATCTGAATACTCATCGATACCGATGAAGCGCAAAATTTCCATTGCACGTTCACGGTTTTCGCTCTCTTCGCGACGGGCGCGAGGCAAACCGAAGAGCGCTCCGACTACTCCACTTTTCTTATGAACATCGGTGGCAGTGATGACGTTTTCAAGTGCCGTCATATCGCCCCAAAGTCGGATGTTCTGAAATGTGCGAGCTACGCCAAGTGCGGTAACTTCAAAACGCTTCTGCTTACCAAGTGAGGTGCCATCGAAATTTACGATGCCACTTGTCTGCTTGTAAACACCGGTGATTACATTGAAGACAGTTGTCTTGCCGGCGCCGTTAGGGCCGATAAGAGCTAAGATTTCGCCCTCTTTAACTTCAAGGTTGACGCCATTTAGCGCAGTAACGCCGCCAAACTTCATAGTGACGTTATCTAGCGATAATAATGTTTTTCCGTTGCTAGGCATTATGCGTTCGCCTCTCTCTTAACAATAGCTTTCTCGCGCTTTTTTCGAGGCAATAGACCATCTGGGCGGAAGTTCATCACGATAACTAGAACTAATCCGAATACTAGAAGTCGAGCATCTGAGATAAATCGGATTCGATCAGGTAGGTAACCCAAGATTGTGGCGCCAACTACTACGCCCCAAATGTTTCCGATTCCGCCGAATACAACGCAAGCGAGAATCAAAATCGAAACGTTCAAGGTAAACATTTCTGGTGCGATGTAAAGATTCTTTGAGGCATAAAGGACACCAGCTGCGCCACCTACGGCTGCACCCAGCGTGAATGACCAAATCTTGTATTTAAGTGTTGGAACACCCATAAGTTCAGCAGCATCTTCATCTTGGCGAATAGCTTCCCAAGCACGACCCGGGCGACGCACGGAAAGGCGACGGATCATCCAAATCGTCAGAAGAATCATGACTAGAACTACCCAGAAGAAAACTTTCTGGTCTTCTAGTTGGAATTTCAACGGCCCGATATCTGGCGGCATTGGAACATTTGCGATTCCGTTAGGACCCTTTGACCAAGTCGAATTGAGCAAGACTAGACGAACAATTTCGCCGAAACCAAGAGTCACGATCGCTAAATAATCGCCGCGCAGACGAAGTGTTGGAATACCGAGTAGCACACCTGCGATCATCGCGAGAGCAATGCCGATTGGCATAACTTCCCAGGTATTCAAGCTCGTAGTTGTTCCCAAAATTGCCATTGTGTAGGCACCGATTGCAAAGAATGCAACATAGCCAAGATCGAGCATGCCTGACTTGCCCACCACAATATTTAGGCCGAGTGACATGAGAACAAACATGCCTACTGGATAAACCAGAACCGCGTCGTAAGAAGCAATTGGTGTAGCTAGAAAGCTGGCTCCCATAAAAGGCAACAGTGCAACAATTGCGATGGAAATTAAAGCAATTGCTACTCGCTTAGGGCGATTAGCGTTCTCCCAGATACCGGCACCGAAGTCACGAAGATTCCAGAAATTACGTATTTTCATAATTATGCCCTCGTTGTCTGAACAGCTTCGCCAAATAAACCATTTGGCTTAAAGAGGAGTACCAGTACCAGCACGATAAAGACGGTAACTGCCTTCCATTGCGTGCCCAGGACCGCAGAAGCATAAACTTCAAGTAAACCGAGGAATAGTCCGCCATAGAAAGCACCTCGAATGTTTCCGATGCCACCAAGTACGGCTGCGGTAAATGCTGCCATACCCATCGTGAAACCAATATTGAATTTAGTGTATTCAAAAACCGTTATGTAGAAGAAGCCAGCTGCACCAGTTGCTAAGCCACCAACTAAGAATGTAGTGGTAATAACTCGGTTTAGATTAACGCCCATTAACTTAGCGGCATCTTCATTCATTGAAACTGCGCGGATAGCTTTACCCATACGAGATAACTTTACGAAGCGCTCTAGCAAGAAGTAGATGCCTGCTGCTGCGAAAATTGTAATGATCGTATCGAGGCGAAGATTTGCGCCCCAAACTTCACCTAAAATTATTTTTTCAAGTACACGCGGTGAACCAACTGGACGAGAATCAGTTAGAAGTCGCATCACTTCAGAAAGCACAATTGAGATACCAATTGCCGAAATCAAAGTTGCCAAACGATTTGTGCCTTTAGCGCGCAAGCGTCGGTAGGCAACATATTCCACAAATACTGCCGTTAGTCCAGCAACTGCCATTGACATTAAGAGCTGGCTAATTAGAACTAGCGCCAACTTGGGCCCAGTTGCAGGCGCAGATGTTTGCGTGTAACCAAACAGATCTCGCGATGTAATGATGGTTCCGAATGTTCCCCACATAAAGATCTCGGAGTTCGCGAAGTTGATCATGCGAAGCACGCCGTAAACCATGGTGTAACCAAGGGAGACCAGAACATAAATAAAGCCCAGGGCAACGCCAGCAATGGTCAACGACCAGAACTGGTCAATCAAAACTGTAAACATGTATCTCCTCTTACCCGCAAACCGCGATGGGTAAAGATAGTCGAAAATTCAAA
>CAJAFH010000179.1 GCA_903939005.1 uncultured Actinomycetes bacterium
CACCGCCACCAATACCAACAACTTTGATGACTGCTAAATAATTCTGTGGTGAAGCCACTTTTTATCCTCCTAAAGAACAGTAAACCTCAAGTTGAGAATCACTGTTATGCCTGATATATGGGCGAAACTATTCTTTGTAGGTCACGTAGGCAAAGACCGCCACGCATCTTTTTTATTTTTTTATTTTAGTTATTTTGGTTGGAAATTTTATTTCACAATTGGTGAACGAGGTTCAGTTAAATCAATTTTTCCAATTTTGGAATTCTCTTTTAGTGCTACCAAAGCCTTATATACCTTGAGTTTAAGATCTAGTTCATTATCAGCACCCCAGATAACATTTATCGAGCGTTTGCCTTCAGTAATTCTGAAATTGATATTTTCAGGTGAGGTGGCTGTAAAGGCTGAAGTACGGGTTGAGAATTCGGTTGGTAATTTAGTAAAAAGTTTGATTGCAGCTAAGCCACTCTTGGCATCTTTGGCGAAAACTGAAGGCAGCTTCGAGTCATAACCGCCAGGCAACTCAAATCTCTTTCCATTTGCATCCATGAGTTGGCCGTTAAATGTTGCAATTGGTAGACGTGGCGTAACTGCAACAACTACTTTCCCGGAAATCCAATTGCGCGACAAGTCAGCATTATCGACCCACGGCAGAGTTTGGATACGTCCGGCAATTTTGCGCATTTCTATTCGAGCTAATCGTCCGCCAACTTCCAAATTTGCTAAGTTTTTAACAGTTACTTCACTGCTTTTGGTGGGTGAACCTGTGTAACTAATTTCCTTAATTGTTAATACATTCGACCAGCCGAGTAAATAGGCTAGACCGGCGGTTAGCAGAATTGCCAAGAGCGTGAAAAGCCGATGCTTGCGTAGAAACATTTACTTAGCTAGCTCTTCCACGATAATTGGCGCTAATGAACTTACATCGCCAGCGCCCAGGGTGATAACCACATCACCTGGTTTAGCTGATTTAACAACTGCATCAACAGCATCGATGAAGTTGGGAATGAATTTTCCACGAGTCATTTTTTCAACAATTGCCTCAGAGCTAATACCCGCTATTGGTTTCTCGCTGGCGGCATAGATTTCTAGAACAATTACTTCATCTGCTAGATCCAGAGTGGTAGCAAAATTATCGATGAATGCTTTGGTGCGCGAGTAGCGGTGCGGCTGAAAAACTACGATTAAGCGGCCTTCGCCGGCAAATCTGCGCGCCGCAGTTAAGGTGACTTCAATTTCAGTTGGGTGATGTCCATAGTCATCAATCACGCGAATTCCATTGACGGTGCCTTTAATTTCAAAGCGTCTACCTGCGCCTTTGAAGGTAGCCAAACCATCAATCATTTCAGCGGGGGCTTGATCTAGAACTATTCCGGCGGCAAGGGCCGCAGCTGCATTCATCAAATTATGGTGACCAGGAACGCTTAGTTCGAGTTTTCCAATTACTTTGCCATGCCAGATTGCGCGAGCGCTAGAACCAAGGGGTAATAGGGTTATTTGATCAATGACTAAATCAGAATCTGGTGAGGTGCCGTAAGTAAAGGTACGAGTATTCGTAACCGAGCTGCCAAGTTTACGAGAACCTTTATCGTCATTGCAGTAAATAAGAAAGCCTTCACTATCTATTGTGGTTACGAATTCAGTAAAGACTTCGAAAACAGCGCTCTCATCAGCAAAGAAGTCAACATGATCATGTTCGATATTTGTAATTATTGCCCCATACGGATGATAGGCGACAAAGGAACCATCAGATTCATCCGCCTCGGCCACAAAAAAGTCACCTGTTCCGCGATGTGCATTTGAACCCGATGCGGTGATCGTGCCACCGATTGCGAAAGAAGGATCAGCTCCAGTTGCTTGCAGTGCAACTGTCAGCATTGATGAAGTTGTGGTTTTTCCATGTGTTCCGGCTACCGCAATACTTTTAGATTCTGACATTAACAGCGCCAACGCAGTTGCTCGGGCAATTATTGGTAAACCTAATTCAAGTGCTCTTAATCGCTCCGGATTATTCTCAGAAATTGCAGTTGAGAAAACAATTAGATCTGCGCCATCAACGTTCTCGCTCTTGTGCCCTACTGAAACGTTTGCACCAAGAGCCCTAAGCGCTACTACGACATTTGAATCTTTAGCATCTGAGCCAGAAACTTTGATTCCGTGTGAAAGCGCAATACGGGCTAAGCCGCTCATGCCAGCTCCACCAATACCAATGAAGTGCACGCGTTTACCAATTAACTCTGGCAAAGTTTGTTTCGGCTTCATTTACGCAATTCTGGCATGACGGCGCATTAACTTAACAATATTTGCCGCAGCGTCGCGATCGCTTTCATTTCCAGCCATAAATTCTTGGGATTTCGCCAATGCGCTCTTTAGATTCTTGATTAGCCATTGCGCACTGAAGTCGCTCTGCTGAACAAGCGCTGCTCGCCCTTGTTCAATCAGGAAGTCAGCATTGCGAGCCTGCTCGCCATTACCAATCGCAAGTGGAATGAAGATCGCATATTTACCTAAGGCGTTAATTTCGGCGCACGTAATAGCGCCACTGCGCCCGATTACTAGATCTGCCGCCAAGTAAGCAGTGGCCATATCTTCGATATAGGCAACTGGCCGATATCCATCACTTGCTAGCGGCAGTTGGTTCTTGCCACCGACAGAGTGAAGGATTTCAAAGTCGGCAAGTAAATTTGAGAGCGAGCTAGCCACAATTGAATTGATCGCAGCTGAACCTTGGGAGCCGCCCATTATTAAGAGAAAAGGTTTGCCAGCTTTGATTCCTAACTTTGCTTTCGCAGAACTACGCGCAGCTGGCCAATCGCTCTTTGCCATATCCAAAGCCGCACTAATTGCCGGCTTCAGTGGCAACCCAACAACTTCTGCACTCTTGAATTTCCCAGTTTTTACTGACTTGCCTACTGCCATCTCCCCACCTAGAAACGCGCCAAATTTATTCGCCCAGCCAGGAATGGCATTTGCTTCATGAATCACAAATGGAATTCTGCGAATTGCGGCGGCTAGATAAATGGGGGCCGATACATATCCACCAAATCCAATGACGCACTCGGCGCCATTTACTATCTGCAGTGATTTAGAGAGCGCTTGACCAAACTTGAGCGGCGCTAAAAGCCCAGTCGGGTTTAACGAGCGCGGTAATGTCACTTTCGGAATTGTAGTTAATTTATAGCCGGCCCCAGTAACTAAGATATTTTCTAAGCCGGTCGACGTGCCAACAAATTCAAATTCACTCTGGGGAAATTCTTTTCGCCATGCATCAGCAACTGCTAAAGCTGGTTCGATGTGTCCAGCCGTACCAGCGCCAGCAAGGACTATCTTCATTTGGCAACAGACTTTCTGAGTTCTCGAATCCCACGTGCCACTTCAGGATCACGAAGAGCTGCACCTAAAACAAAGCCGAGAGCCAAATAAGTAGAAATTAGTGATGATCCGCCGTATGAAATCAACGGCAAAGTGACGCCGACTACCGGCACCAAACTAATCGCTGATCCAATATTAAAGAAACATTGAATTGAGATCCACACGCCAATACCAGCGCAAGTGAATCGAACCATTGGATCATTTGCACGAATGGCAATTCGGAAAATCGCAAAAATCAAACCGCAGAAAAGCAATATTGTCCCGATGGTTCCAAGCAGTCCTAGTTCTTCACCGATTACCGAGAAAATAAAGTCGGTATGTGCTTCAGCTA
>CAJAFH010000180.1 GCA_903939005.1 uncultured Actinomycetes bacterium
GGTACGCCGTAGTAAACAGATCCACCTGAAAGGTCGATCAGTGCTTGGGTATTGATTGCAAAGAACACAGCCTTACGAATGTTTAGGCAATCCATGTGGCCAGCAGAAACGTTCATCGCTGCATAGCGAACATATGGATCGTAAACGTTCATGCGCTGGTTAGCCTTCTTTGGATCATCAAAGAATGCGCGGTTATTTGCTGGCATCAATCCATCAAGGTTTACTGTGTTTGGAATTGAGTTATCTAGCATGATCTGATCGCGTACATCTTCTGCAAGACCGAAGCGAACTACGATGTTATCTGCATTAGGTGTGCGAACTGAGTCAGAAGACTTCTTCCAAGCAGCGTTACGAACTAGAACCATTTCGTCGCCGATCTTGTATGACTCGATCTTGTATGGACCGTTAGCGAATGGCTTTAGGTCGTACTTATCGCCAGTGTCCTTTGACTTCTTAACTGGTGCACCTGCTGGGTAAGTAAGTGCATAGTTGAAGTCTGCGAATGAGCGGTTTAGCTTGAAGGTAATTGTGTTGCCCTTACAAGAAACAGCCTTATCGAATAGTGCTTGTCCGGTCTTCTTGTATGGACCAGCGTACTTTGATGAGCCATCGTCATTCTTAGGAATGTCTAGAGCTTGTACGAGGTACTGAGGACCATCTGTGATTACATCCTGTGCGAACGGACGTGAAACGCCGTATGCAACATCAGCACATGTAACAGCTGAGCCGTCTTCCCATGTGACGCCTGGACGTAGTGTGAATGTCCATGTCTTAGCAGCATTGCTTGGCACACCAGTGTTGGTTGCTAGGTCAGCTACTAGAGATGAACCTGATGAACCAGCTGTTGGCTTGTATGAAACCAAGTTGCGGTAGATGTATGAGTTGAAGAACGCGATATCGCGGCCTGTGTAAACACGGGCTGGATCTACGTGATCGAATTGCTCTGAGTGGGTAATGAAATACAGAGTTCCACCTGTTTTGGCGGCTGCATTTGCAGTACCTGCGGTACCTACTAGAACGCCAGCAGCAAGAAGTGCAGTTGCAGCTGTTGTAGCTAGAAGGCGACGACGCAAATGACGTGAAGTCATCTTGGACATTTGTCCTCCTTGTAGAAGTGTTTTCTGACTCGCGGCCGCGAATCAGTTATGAACAGTTCACAATTGATCTCGCGAGATCTCAATCGCTTTGTTGAACTGTTTTCCCGTATTACTACGGAAAATCTATTGTATTTAGTTGTAGTAGAGCTTTCTCTATCTGCCTGCTTTTGGATCTAGCGCATCGCGGATAGCATCACCCAAAAGATTTAGCGATAAAACAATGGTCACCAACATAGTTGATGGGATCAAAAGGTAAGCCGGGTCATCGCGCCAGTAGCCAATGGCATCTGAGAGCACTAGACCGAAAGTTGATGCTGGTGCTTGCACGCCGACACCTAGGAATGAGAAGACTGCTTCGGCAGATAAGAAACCTGGCAACGAAAGCGAAAGAAAAACAATTGCTGTTGGCCACAAGTTAGGCAATAGCTCTTTGGTGATAATGCGCCAGCTTGAGGCGCCCATAGCCTGCGCGGCCATTACGAAATCACGTTCGCGCATAGACATCGCTTGTGAACGAATTAAGCGAGCAAATCCTGGCCAACCAAAGAAGACGAAGAAAGTTACTAGAACAACAATGCGCGCTGCATTATCTTTCGCAATTCCCATTGCTTCTACGCGCTGAACAAGCGGCAAGCTAAGCGCGATAATCATAAAAGTTCCCGGGAAAGAAAGTAAGAAGTCTGAGAAGCGACCGACAATGGCATCGACGCGACCTCGGAAATAGCCAGTTGTCACACCAATTAGCATTCCTAAACCAATAGTTGTGCAGCTGGTAATCACGGCAACGGTGTAAGAAATTCGAGAACCGTAAAGTAGAAGCGAGAGAACATCGCGACCAGTGCCCGGCTCAACGCCAAGTGGGTGAGCAAGTGACATGCCACCAAATTTTCCAATTGGCATTGCATATTCATTTAAAGTTTCTGGATAAGTTTGAGTGTTGCTCAAGCCAAGTAGGCGAACAATAATCGGTGCTAAAACTGCGGCCATAATGAAGAAGATGGCAACCCAGGCGCTAGCTACACCAACCTTGTTGCGTCGAAAACGCATCCAGGCAATCTGCTTTGGCGTACGCTGCGCGAACTCTTGAGCGCTATCTTCAACTTCAAGTACGGCGTTGTCGGCCAATTGAGAAACCTCTCATCTTCACAGTTTGCGATTGAGCATTTCTGCAACTTGGTTGCAAAGACCCAATACCGCACGGTAGATCAGCCACGGCAAAAGCCGAGGCAAGGTGTGAACGGTACTAAACCTGTGTCTAGATTAAAACCCCAAATGTCCGAATTACCCCTTTTTAAGGCTTCGGTTAGGTAACGATTCATATCTATTAGAGTTCAGGAAGGTACTAACTATGGGTAGCCGAACTCGCAGATCTCACGCCTCGGAATAGCTGGATCGGGATCAAAGCGCCCAACGTCATTAGAACAACCCAAAGAATGCCTAAATCTGCATCAATCATGACGCCAGTAACGGCTGGTCCAATCACCCCAGAGACGCCCCATTGCATTCCCATTAACGCATTAGTGCGACCACGCAGATGTTCTGGTGAAAGTTCATTCGCAAGTGCTGGCGCAGTTGGTGACCAAACCATTTCACCGAATGCGAAAACTATTTGGCTAATTGCCAGCAAAATGCCAGCCACGAAAAGTGGAGCTAACGGTGCAACACCTATGAACGTCCAGGAAAGCGCCCAAATAAGCGCAACTGAAACCAGAGCTCGCTGCTTTGAAATGCGATCAAGTAATTTCAAAACAAGTGGTTGCAGAATAAAAATTGTGATCGTGTTCGCGGCAAAAATTAAACCCAACCATTTCGGTGACAGACCTAAAACTTGCGTAGCAAATAATGGAATACCCGACAACGTGGCGCCATAACCGAATATCATCAGAATTAAACCGCCGAGCGATAACCGCATCAAGCTAGGAATTTTAAGCAGCTCAGTATAAGAACCTGTTTGTGGTTCATTTTCTTTAGCCACATATTTGCCGACCTCGGGGCCGTGCAATGAATAAATCGCAAGAAAGAAAACAATGAAAGTGCAAGTATCAACCGGGTAAAGAATTTGATAAGAGCGAAGTGAACTATTCGAGACTATCAGCGATGAAATCAAGCCGCCCAAACCGAGTCCTAAGTTAAGCAACATAAAGTTAAGTCCGAAAATCTTCTGGCGATCTTCTGGCTTAGTCATACGAGTTAGCATCACGGTTTGCCCTGGCCAAGTGGTGCTATCGCCAATTGCGCTAACGGTTGCCACGATAATTGCCGTTGTTTTGTTATCTACAAATGCCCATGCGGCAGTTGCGCAAATTTTCAAGAGCAAGCCAGTCAAAATAACTTTCTTAGGGCCAATTCGATCTATTAACGCACCGCTGGGGCCACCGATAACTAGCGACATAGCCGCGCTCCAGGCCAGCAATAAGCCACCAAAAGTTGTCGTAAAGCCCCGCATATCGTGCAGATAGACCAAGAGCAATGACATCGTCATTCCTCCGCCAATGGCATTAAACCCAACGCCTATTACGAGGCGGCGCGCTTTCGGCGATAGTAAATCGAAGTACTCGGTGAAATAGCGCATTTAGCGAGCCTATAACTCTGCGACAATACCTGTCATGTCCATTGATGCGAGCCCTGGTTTCAAATTTGAAATCAACAAGTCGGCTGAA
>CAJAFH010000181.1 GCA_903939005.1 uncultured Actinomycetes bacterium
ACAAATTCGCGATCTAGTGATTCGGCTGCGCGACAAATGCTGGCCACCAATTCTTCAGCAACCACGATTTCGGTCACTAGTTCTGGAATGGAAACTTCACCATTATGTGCTTTTGCTCTTTGTGCAGCATCACTTGGCGCCACACCAGTTGTAATCAACCGGCGCATCATTACTAATCTGGCTACATCTGCCCGCGAATATCGGCGATGACTGCCTTCAACATGTTCGCTCGGCCCTAAGCCATATCGGCGATCCCAGGTCCGCAGAGTCGCCGGGGCCACGCCGATTTGGCGGGCTAGAGCAGCTACGGTCAGGGGTTGATCCATGCCCCAATCTTGGGGGGTAGGTGAGATTCGTGCCACCCGAGTACGCTCAAAAGGATGGATTTTCCAAGATTCTTCCCTTAGATACTTGAACAACTTATGAAGCGATTGTATGGTTCACTCCTTAAGCAAAGACCCGTTTGGAGGAGCCATGAGCGAAATTTCTCGACTTCCGAAACCAGTTGTTGAAAACTGGGATTGGCAGCAAAGCGGAGCCTGCCAAGAATTACCAAGTGAGATGTTCTTTCATCCAGATGGTGAACGCGGACCTCGTCGCCGAAATCGCGAGAACGCTGCCAAAGCAATTTGCAGCAGTTGCCCAGTGATTGAGGCCTGTCGTAAGCACGCGCTTGCAGTTCAAGAACCTTATGGAATCTGGGGCGGTCTCTCAGAAGATGATCGCGTCGCAATTCTAGAACGTGCCGGCGCACTTCCACTTTCAACAGCAAGCTAATTATTTAATAAGCCCCGAAAATAAAAAACCCGCCGGATATCCGGCGGGTTTTTTACTTCTAATTAATCAATGTGCGTGTCCACCAGGGCCATGTGAATGACCGTGGCCACCAGCAGCTTCAGGTGCTTCATCAGCTGGACGCTCATAGACAACTGCTTCAGTTGTAATAAACATCGCAGCGATTGATGCCGCATTTGCAAGTGCTGAACGAGTTACCTTAACTGGATCGATAACACCGTCTTTAGCTAAATCGCCGTAAACATCAGTTGCTGCGTTGAAACCTTCATTGGCTTTCATGGCACGAACTTTTGCTACAACTACATAACCTTCCAGGCCAGCATTTTCAGCAATCCAACGAAGTGGTTCGTCGCAAGCTTTGCGAACTAAGCGAACACCAACAGCCTTATCGCCTTCGAAGCCAAGATCGCCTTCGAGCGCATCAGCTGCATGTACTAGTGCTGCGCCGCCGCCAACGACAATGCCTTCTTCAACTGCGGCACGAGTTGCAGAAATCGCATCTTCTAGACGGTGCTTCTTTTCTTTCAATTCAACTTCAGTATGTGCACCAACTTTGATTACGCAAACGCCACCAGCGAGTTTCGCAACGCGCTCTTGTAGCTTTTCGCGATCCCAGTCAGAGTCAGTATTTTCGATCTCTTTGCGAATCTCCGAAACGCGAGCTGCAACTACTGCTTTATCGCCAGCACCATCAACGATTGTTGATGCATCCTTTGAGATCACAACGCGACGTGCGCGACCAAGAGATTCGAGACCGATTTGATCTAGCTTCATGCCAACTTCGGCTGAGATAACTTCGCCACCGGTCAGAATTGCAATGTCTTGCAACATGGCCTTACGACGATCGCCGAAACCAGGTGCCTTAACAGCTGCTGAGGCGAATACGCCACGCATACGGTTTACAACTAGAGTAGAAAGCGCTTCGCCTTCAACGTCCTCGGCAATGATCAATAGTGGCTTTGAAGTCTGAGCAACTTTTTCCAGGATTGGAAGTAGCTCAGCTAGAGCTGAAATCTTTCCACCTGAGATCAATACGTAGGCATCTTCCAGAATTGCTTCCATGCGATCTTGATCAGTTACAAAATATGGCGAGATATAACCCTTATCGAATTGCATGCCTTCAGTGAACTCAAGTTCAAGTCCAGTAGTAGATGCTTCTTCAACAGTGATTACGCCATCTTTGCCCACTTTGTCCATCGCTTCGGCAATTAAGTCACCGATGCCACGATCTTGCGCAGAAATAGTTGCAACATCTGCGATCTGTGCCTTGTCTTTTACAACTGTGGCATTGGCTTTAAGAGCAGCTGAAATTGCAGCAACTGCGGCTTCGATACCGATTTTAATATCCATTGGTTGTGCACCAGCTGCAAGGTTACGAAGACCTTCCTTAACCATTGCTTGAGCAAGGACTGTTGCAGTTGTTGTTCCGTCACCAGCAACATCGTTGGTCTTGGTTGCAACTTCTTTAACTAGTTGAGCACCCATGTTTTCAACTGGATCAGAGAGTTCAATCTCTTTCGCAATTGTTACACCATCGTTTGTGATGGTTGGGGCACCGAATGCTTTTGAGATAACTACGTTACGACCCTTAGGTCCAAGTGTTACCTTGACGGTGTCAGCCAGAATGTTTACACCGCGCTCCATGGCGCGACGGGCTTGTTCGTCAAACTGTAAGGACTTGCCGGCCATTAGTTCTTCTCAATTACAGCGAGAATGTCGCGAGCAGATAGAACTAAATATTCTTCAGCGTTGTACTTAACTTCAGTTCCGCCGTACTTGCTATATAGAACTACATCGCCAACTTTGACATCCATTGGAACGCGAACGCCATCATCAAAGCGACCTGGGCCAACTGCAACAACGGTGCCTTCTTGAGGCTTCTCTTTTGCAGTATCTGGAATTACCAGACCTGACGCCGTAGTTGTCTCTGCTTCATTAGCTTTAACTACGATGCGGTCTTCTAGTGGCTTAATGGTTACGGCCATGATTAGAGCTCCTTTAAAAATCGATTTCACTAGAGCCTGCAATTAGCAGACTCGGGTCTTGAGTGCTAATGCCAAGCCTATGCTGGGCTATTCCCGCGATCAAATCGAGACCAGCTCGAAATTAGAGTGAGATTTGGGTGACCGGCAGGCTCGATTGAGCGTCAAAAGCAATTGGGCTAGCAGATCTGCCAGCGCTAACCATAAGTGAGCCCAGGGCGGCAACCATGGCCCCATTATCGGTGCACAGGCCAGGGCTGGGGATTCGAAGGGTTATGCCTTGGGCGGCGCAACGCTCTGTGGCCACTTGGCGCAAGCGCGAGTTAGCCGCTACCCCGCCGGCAATGACCAGTGAATTGATGCCAGTTTTCTTAGCTGCGGCAATTGCTTTAAGAAGTAAGACATCGACGATAGCTTCTTGGAAAGATGCAGCCACATCATTTTTTGCATATGTCGGAGTTGCCTCCAGATATCGAGCAACTGCAGTTTTTAGTCCAGAGAACGAGAATTCGAAAGGTCTAGTTTCCCAATCTTTACTAGTGGTTAAACCGCGCGGAAAATCAATTGCAGTGGTGCTGCCTGACTTGGCAATGAGATCTATTGCTGGGCCACCTGGAAAACCCAGATCCATGATGCGCGCAATTTTATCGAAAGCCTCACCAGCTGCATCATCCATGGTTTCGCCAAGTTTAATTATTTCACCAGTGATGTCATTGACTTGTAATAGTGATGAATGGCCACCACTTACTAGCAACGCAATGGTTGGTTCGGCGGGTAGGTCGTGAGTTAAATAATCAACGCTGACGTGAGCAGCTAAATGATTGACGCCATAAATTGGTTTATCAATTGCAAGTGCTAATCCAGCGGCAGCTGATGTTCCGACCAGTAGCGCACCAACTAAACCAGGACCTGCCGTAACTGCAACTGCATCTAAATCACTAAGTGAAATTTTTGCTTGCGCAATTGCTTCCTTAAGTGCGGGCTGCATGGCTTCAAGGTGCGCACGCGATGCAACTTCAGGTACTACTCCCCCAAAGCGGGCATGTTCTTCAACGCTAGAAGAAATTACATTTGCCAGCAATGTGCGGCCGCGAACAATACCGATCGCAGTTTCATCGCAAGAGGTTTCAATCCCCAGTACTAGCGCTTCACTCATATAAGTTCCTTGCGCATAATTAAGGCATCGATTCCGAGCCCGTAATAATTCGCTCGAGTTGAAATCTCTTCGTAACGGGCAAAGTTATAGAGGCGAATAGCGCTTTCGTTTTTGGTATCAACTTCGAGAATTACTTCGGTGGCGCCTTTTGCTTTCGCCCAATTTTCTAGTTCAGCCAACATCTGTTGCGCTAGTCCTTGCCCGCGAAAATCAGGCAAAATCGCAATAGTAAGCAGGTCGGCAGGCACTCCAGCTGCAACCACCATAATTCCGGCGTAGCCAATAATCGAGCCATCGCTAAGCGCCAAGATGAATTGGCGGGTTCCACCGAGGCCGGCAATCTCTTCTTTAAATTGTGCTTGCGACCATGGGTAATCCGGAAACATGCTTCGTTCGAGTGAAGTTAACACTGGCACATCGAGCACTGTGGGTTGGCGATAAGTAATCATTTGCGATCCGCCGTAGCAACTGCATCTGGGCGACGCAAATAAATTGGTTCGCTAACTTCATCGGTAAGCGAAGTGAAAAATTGCGGATCTGGAAATAACGAATCAATTACTTTGATTCCGCGAGCTGCAACCACGGCTGGCAAATCTACAGCTGGGCCTTCAACGCGAACGCCATTGGTATAACGAGCCCAATAAACTTCCTTGCGTCGCGCATCAATGGCAACAATGAAATCTGACTCACTAACTTGGGTGGCAATCGCATCGAGCGAACAAAATCCGCGCACTGGAATATTTCTAGCCCAAGCAAAAGTTTGTGCAAATGTTATTCCAACTCGCAATCCGGTGTATGGCCCGGGCCCCATACCAACTAACACTTCAGAAATTTTGCGGCTCTTTATTGCAGCTTGAACCAGCTCTGGTAACGCTGGCCCATGTGACATGGCGCCATCACGAAACTCATTAAAAACTACTTTTCCGTTTTCAATTACAACAACTGATGTTCTAGAGGTGGCGGTGTCGATTGCTAAAATGCTCATAAGGTAAACCCAGCCCAACGTGCACCGATGCCAACTGCG
>CAJAFH010000182.1 GCA_903939005.1 uncultured Actinomycetes bacterium
AAGGAAGTTTCCTTGATCGAGCAGTCATTTGCTAAGGATGCCAAGAAGAGCGTTAAGCAGATTCTGGACGAAGCGGGCACTGATGTGACTGCATTCTTCCGTTTCCGCGTGGGTCAATAACAGGTAACTAAACGCCCAATACACTCACCACATAATCAGTAGAAGTTAAGGAGCACTCATGCCGGGTACACGAGGTACATACGGAAGAGTGCTCCTTAAACTTTCTGGTGAAGTTTTTGGTGGCGCAAAAGGCATCGGTGTTGATCCTGATGTTGTGCAAGATGTTGCTCGCCAAATCGCAGAAGTTGTTCGCACTGGCGTTCAAGTAGCAGTTGTTGTCGGTGGCGGTAATTATTTCCGCGGTGCCGAACTACAACAGCGTGGCATGGATCGCTCTCGAGCTGACTACATGGGCATGCTCGGCACAGTTATGAATTGTTTAGCTCTACAAGATTTTCTTGAAAAAGAAGGCATTGCCACTCGCGTTCAAACTGCAATCACAATGGGCCAAGTTGCCGAACCTTATATTCCGCTTCGCGCGATTCGTCACTTAGAAAAAAATCGCGTAGTTATTTTTGGTGCTGGTGCCGGAATGCCATTCTTCACAACCGATACCGTTTCAGCGCAACGCGCACTTGAAATTGGTGCCGAAGCGTTATTGCTGGCAAAGAGTGGCGTCGATGGCGTTTACTCAGCCGATCCAAAGAAGGATCCAACTGCAACCAAGTACGACTCGATTTCATACGATGAAGTTTTGAGTAAGTCATTGGCGGTTGCCGATGCAGCTGCCTTTGCGCTCTGTCGCGAAAACAAGTTGCCGATCGTGATTTTTGATTTAATGACAAATGGAAATATTGCTCGCGCCGTTCGTGGCGAATCGATTGGCACGATCGTCGCATAAGCGGCGGTCACTAAGTTAGGCGGGAAACCAAATGGCAGATGTAGCAGCAACGTTAAGCGATGCAACCAGCAAGATGGATAAAGCGGTAACTGTCGCTAAAGAAGATTTCGCGAGCATTCGCACCGGCCGCGCCAACCCAGCTCTTTTCAACAAGATCATGGTTGATTACTACGGCACCTACACCGCGCTTTCACAATTAGCTTCAATCCAAGTTCCAGAGGCTCGCATGGCAATCGTTTCGCCATTCGATAAAGGCGCTATGGCCAGCATTGAAAAGGCAATTCGCGATTCAGATTTAGGCGTTAATCCAGGCAACGATGGTGTGGTTATTCGCGTTAATTTCCCACAATTAACTGAAGAACGTCGTAAGGAATATGTGAAAGTCGTTAAGACTAAAGGCGAAGATGCCAAGATTTCGATTCGCAATATTCGTCGCGCAGCTAAAGAATTGCTAGAAAAGGCTGAAAAAGATGGCGATATTGGTAAAGATGATTTAACTCGTGCTGAAAAAGAACTTGAAAAAATGACTGGTGATCACACCACTATGATCGATGAGTTGTTAAAGCACAAGGAGGCCGAACTCCTCGAAGTCTAAGGAGTTTGCAAACCCATGGACGATCTCCATTCGATTAACGATGCCATTAATCGGCGTGCCGGGCGCAAGCTGGGTCCCTCGATTTTGGTTTCACTTTCGTTAGTCGCAATTGTTTGGGCATCGCTTGCTTTCCAGCCAGTTATTTTTGCGGCCCTAGTTACTTTGGCGGTTTGTTTAGGCATTCGCGAAATCGCGCGCGCATTTGCTCAAGTAGAAACAAAAATTTCAAGTAACGCACTTATCGTTGCAACTATCGGTCTCTCAGCTGCAACTTGGCAAGGGGGAGTTGCTGGTTTAGCTGTGGCAACAGCCGTAGCTCTACCAATCTTGTTAATTA
>CAJAFH010000183.1 GCA_903939005.1 uncultured Actinomycetes bacterium
CACTTCAAAATGCGGCATCAATTGCAGCACTCTTCATCACAACTGAAGCAGTGATCACAGATAAGCCAGAGAAGAATCCAGCGCCGGCTCAGCAAGGCGGCGGAGATATGGACTTCTAAAGTAAATAAGCCCAAATAGGCCGTTAATTAGTAAAGCGCCACCCTCGATTACCTTGAGGGTGGCGTTCTGCTTTACTCTTAGCCCATGAGTAAATGGGATGCCCGCGATTTAGCACACGCCGCCGCAATTGAAGATGCCGGCGATGCCAAATTAGTTGGCGAATTTGTAACTGTTGATTTCGATGATGAAGATCGCATTGCAACTTATTTATTCGAAGCAAATTTAACTGGCTATCGTGGATGGCGTTGGGCTGTCACAGTTTCTAAAGTTGATAACAAATCAACTGCAACTCTTTGCGATGTAGTTGTTCTACCTGGCCCTGATGCATTAGTCCCACCAAAATGGATTCCATACCGTGATCGTTTGCAGCCAGGCGATGTTGGCGTTGGCGACATTGTTCCTTCATCCCTTGATGACACTCGTTTAACAACTGGCGAGGCAGCACTGCCTGGCGATGATGAATTAGATCCAGGTTTAGCATTTGAATTAGGTTTAGGTCGCACTCGCGTTTTATCAATTGAAGGTCGCGATCAAGCAGCTAAGCGTTGGCATGATGGCGAGCGTGGGCCAAATTCACCGATGGCACAGATGGCACCTAAGCCTTGTAATTCATGTGGTTTCTTTATTCCAATTGCCGGTTCGATGCGCAGCGCTTTCGGTGCTTGCGCTAATGCGATCTCGCCTGAAGATGGCCGCGTAGTTTCGGCTGAACATGGCTGCGGCGCTCACTCCGAAGCTACTTTCTAAGCGCATAATCACACTTCACGCCCCAAGTTAAGTGCGATAAACTACTCACCTGTCCGCAACCGCGGCTAAACGATTACTAGAGTTAAAAAACTCAAATTTATAAATGTTGAAGGAGACCCCAAATGCCATCAGGCCGCGTTAAATGGTTCAGCCTGGAAAAAGGTTTCGGTTTTATCGCTTCCGATGAAGGCGAAGATGTTTATCTTGCAGCTTCATCTCTTCCAGCTGGAGTAACAACTGTTAAACCAGGTACCAAACTTGAGTTTGGCGTTGCCGATAGTCGTCGTGGCCCACAAGCGCTCTCTGTTGTGATTATTGACGCGCCACCTTCATTAGCTGAAAACAATCGCATTAATCCTGATGATTTAGCGGCGATTATTGAAGATTCGATCAAAATGTTAGACAAAGTCGGAAATGGTTTGCGTCATGGCCGTCGCCCGACTGCTGCTGAAGCAGAGCGTCTAGGTCGCGTACTACGCGGAATTGCTGCGCAACTAGAAGCTTAAATTCCGCTGCGCTTGGCGCGACGAATTGAATATCGCACACCAGTTGCACCAAGTGCTGCACCAAAAACACAGGTCCAAATAATTTTGGCATCTGTTCCGATTACCAGCGCAGTTGCACCTGCAATAAGCCACGCAATAGTTCCAATAGTCACTAGAATTACCACTGTTCGAACTTTTCGATCTAAATTTTGATCTGACATGAGAGCAGAGTAATGCGTTTTGCAGTCAAGAGCGATGGCAACTGGCGCGCTTTTCGACACCGCAATTACCGAATTCTCTATCCAGCGAATGCAGCTTCGAATATTGGTGGCTGGGTACAACGCCTTGCGCAAGATTGGTTAGTTTTAGAATTAACTAATAGTGGATTCTATTTGGGTTTAGTAACTGCCCTGCAATTCGCCCCAGTCTGGTTTTTTAGTTTGCCTGGTGGGGCCTTAGCTGATCGTTTTAATAAACGTAAAGTCTTAATCTTAACCAACATTGCCGCTGGATTAACTTCGCTGACACTTGGAATACTTGTTGTGACCAATAATGTGCAAATTTGGCATGTTATGGCTTTAGCGTTTGCTCTCGGAGTGGCAGACGCCATCGACAAACCTGTTCGACAAAGTTTTACCTCCGAAATGGTAGGCGTAGTTGACGTACCGAATGCGGTTAGCCTCAATTCAGCGAATTTCAATTTTGGCAGATTAGTTGGTCCAGCGTTATCAGGCTTAATGATCGCCGCTTTTGGAACTGGACCATCATTCTTAATTAATGCTTTCACTTATGTGCTGGTAATTATTGTGATGGCAAATATTCGTGAAGCCGAACTGTTTCGTGAGCCACGAGCAGCTGGGCCAACCACAATCCGCGAAGGATTTAGATACGTTATGGCCCGCCCCGATTTATTTGTAGTTATGTCGGTCGTTTTCTTTGTGACAACTTTTGGGCTTAACTTTCAATTATTCAATGCCCTAATGGCGACTAAGGTATTTGATAAAGGCGTTACCTCATTCGGGTTAATGGGAACCGTAATTGCGATTGGCTCGCTAAGTGCCGCGCTCTTTTCACCGAGAATTGAGAAGTATCGCTCTACTAAATTTGTGATTGCTAGCTCTATCGTTTTTGGAATCTCAATCTTCATAATTGCATTTATGCCAACTTTTCTCACTTATATGATCATGCTTCCAATCGCTGGAGCCGGTGCATTAACAACCTTGATCGCTTCTAATTCAACGGTACAAACAAATTCTGATAGCGCAGTGCGTGGTCGGATATTGGGAATTTATCAATTCGTATTACTTGGGGGAGCACCATTAGTAACTCCAATCCTTGGCCTCTTTTCGGAAGCTTTTGGAATTCGGCGAACTATTGCGCTCTGCGCACTTATTACAATTTTGGCGCCAACTGCTATTTGGTTGAAATTCAAAGACCGAATTGCGGTGCCAGCAGATATTTCGATTGCTGCGGTATTAAAGACCGCTTAAAAGAACCATTCCCACAAGCCCAACGAGAATTACCAAAGTCACTATCCGGCGGGTTTTGTAGCTCATGACTTAATTATATTCGTATCGTCATGAGATGGAACTTTTACGATGATAGCCATGGCTATTGCAATCAATACCGGCACCATTATGTAAGCACGGCTAATTCCTAAGGTATCTCCGAGAACTCCCAGCAAGAAGGGGGCACCGCCAATAGCGATACCAGCCGCTAATGAACTCTTGCCAATCGCTAAATCTGGTCGATTATCACTAAGGCCAATTAAGCGGATTGAAGCCAAAGCGAATTGCATTGAGATTCCAAGGCCCATAATTAATAGCGAGAATAAAGAAAGTATCAAGATGTGCGAGAACCAGAAGATGGCAAAACCGATAAATTGCGCGCCAATAATAATCTGCAACTGATGATCTAATTTGAAGCGCTTTAGAACCGGGCCACCAAACCAACGGCCAATACCCATTCCGGTTCCGAGGGCCACAATGCAGACCGTGCTGATTGCAGCCGTTGAGCCAACGCGCTCACGCAACAGAGCTGCTGCCCAGAAGGTAGTTGCAAATTCGCTAGAGATACAAGCTACAAAACCGATCCAGGCCCACCAAAATTGTGGCGATAACTTGCCGCGTTGCGGGCCATCAAGATCTGGCACATGTTCTTCAGCACCTTTTTCGCGGCCAAAAATATAGAGAATTAAAGAAAGTGGTGCTGCTAGGAGTAAGCCATAACGCCAACTAAGTGAAGTACCAGCCAAGGTTCCGACAAATAGAGTTCCAGTCACATAGCCAACCGAACCAATTGAGTTCGATTGTGGCAGTGCAATCGCGGCATCTTCTTTGTAGTGATGTGAAATTCCGGTAACCATATTGTTAATTACAAATGAGGTACCAACGCCACCTAACAGTGTTGCCAATAAAGTTAATTGCACTGGTGGGCAGTAAACAAACATCACGATGCCGAGTGCGAATAAACCAAGACCTAACCAGGCCGCACGACTACGACCAAATCTATGTACAACGCGTGAATTAAGTGCACCAGCAATTATTGATGCGACTCCCATTGCAGTGCCATGTAATCCAGCAACTGTTAATGAAGTGCCTTGATCCTCACGAAGAAGTGGTTGAGCAGGACCGAAACCACCAAGATAGAAATTAACTAGCGCGATTTGTGCCGAGATAGTCCAAAAAACGCGATCGCGCTGAAAAGCCATCTTAAAGAGCTGCTACAACGTAATCGATACAAGCAGTTAAAGCTTTAACATCACTTGGATCAATTGCCGGGAACATTCCCACGCGTAATTGGTTCTTACCTAATTTGCGATATGGCTCAGTATCAACAATGCCATTTGCGCGAAGGGCTGCAGCAACTGCCATCGCATCGATAGATTCATCGAAGTTAATGGTTGCAACCACATTAGAACGCATTGCTGGATCTGTCACAAATGGAGTTGTGTAAGAAGTCTTTTCGGCCCAGCCATAGATATGAGCTGCTGATTCAGCGCTACGGCCAGCTGCAAAACTCAATCCACCGTTCTCGTTCATCCAATTAATTTGATCTGCCAACACCATCAATGTAACCAGTGCGGGAGTGTTGTAAGTCTGATCTAAACGTGAGTTCTCAATTGCGATTCCGAGATCAAAGAAAGCTGGCACCCAACGGCCGCTAGCTTTAATTTTCTCAGCTCGAGCAATCGCAGCAGGGCTCATAAGTGCAATCCAGAGACCACCATCGGATGCAAATGACTTCTGAGGCGCGAAGTAATAAGTATCGAATTCTTTAGCATCAACAGTTAAACCACCTGCTGCACTCGTTGCATCTACTAGAACTAGCGCGCCATCAGTGCCGGCTGGGCGAATGATGGGCATTGAAACACCAGTACTTGTTTCATTATGTGTTTGCGCGTAAACATCGATGCCGGCCTCAGCAATGCTTGCTGGATGTGTGCCTGGCTCAGATTTAATAACTGTTGGTTCACCTAGAAATGGTGCCTCTTTAGCGGCTGCTGCAAATTTAGATGAGAACTCACCAAAAACTAAGTGTTGTGAGCGTTCTTCGATTAATCCAAATGTGGCAATATCCCAAAACGCAGTTGAACCACCGTTACCAAGAACAACTTCGTAGCCTTCAGGAAGTGCGAATAATGAAGAAAGACCTTCGCGCACATTCTTAACCACGTTCTTGACTGGTTTTTGTCGGTGCGAGGTTCCCAAAATTTTCGTGCCACTAGCAACAAGTGCATCTAGCGCGGCTGGACGAATTTTTGAAGGTCCGCAACCAAAACGACCATCAACGGGCTTAATATCTGCAGGTATTTTAATTTCGCTCACCGGCATAGCCTAAGGGTAGTAGCGGTTTAACGCCCAATTATTAGTTGTGGCATCTAACTCATAACGCAGGCGATCGTGCAATCTTGAATAGCGTCCTTGCCAAAATTCAATGTTCTGAGGCATGACGCGATAGCCACCCCAATTCGTCGGCAGCGGAACCTCTGTGCCTTCGGGCCATTTTTCCGCAGCACCTTGCCATCTTTGTTCCAATTCTTCGCGTGAAGCTAGCGGTGCTGATTGATGGCTGGCCCATGCGCCGATTTGGCTAGCCCAAGGTCGAGTTGAAAAGTATTCAGCAGATTCAGTTTGCGAAATTTTTTCCGCGATTCCACTAATTGAAACTTGGCGTTCCATCGGATACCAAGGAAAGAGCAACGTGACTTGCGGATTAATTTCCATTGCATGGCTTTTACGTGATGAATAATTGGTAAAGAAAGTAAAGCCACCTTCGGAAACATCTTTTAACAAAACCGTGCGCGTAGAAATATCGCCATCGCCACCGAGAGTTGAAAGGACCATGGCATTCGCTTCGACAATTACTGGATTGGCACGAGCGTCAGTCAGCCAGGTCATGAATGCTGCAAATGGGTCGGCCGGCAAAGTCTCTAATCCGGCCTCGCCATATGAGCGGCGCATGGCCGAGATTTCGGCTCGGGTTAATGAATTATCCATGGCTGTATCTAACGTCACTTTCGGCAAGTAAGCATCTTTAGCCGACTTGGTAGAAAGCACCCCCGCCTAAGGGGCAGAATTACCCCATAAGAGTGGTTCGCAAAGCGAGTCAAACCTAGAAGGAGTTCAACATGTCTGATGATTTCAAGCCAGGTCTTGAAGGTGTAATCGCATTCGAATCAGAGATTGCTGAACCCGATAAAGAAGGTAGCGCGCTTCGCTACCGCGGCGTTGATATTGATGACCTTGTTGGTCGCGTAACTTTCGGAAATGTTTGGGGCCTCTTAGTTGATGATTTATTCAACCCTGGTCTACCAAATGCTGAGCCATTCCCACTTCCAGTTCACTCAGGTGATGTGCGCGTAGATGTGCAATCTGCAATTGCAATGTTGGCACCAGCTTGGGGATTCAAGCCACTTCTAGATATTTCTGATGAAGAAGCTCGCAGCAACTTAGCGCGCACATCAGTGATGGTGCTTTCTTACTTAGCACAGGCAGCGCGCGGAATTGTTGCTCCAGCAGTTCCTGAATCTGAAATTGATAAGGCACACACTGTTGTTGAGCGAATGATGATTCGTTGGCGCGGAGAGCCTGACCCACTTCACGTTCGCGCAATTGATGCTTACTTTGTATCAGCTGCAGAGCACGGAATGAATGCATCAACATTTACCGGTCGCGTAATCGCATCAACTGGTGCAGATGTTTGTGCAGCAATCTCTGGCGCAATCGGTGCTATGTCAGGTCCACTTCACGGTGGCGCTCCTTCACGTGTATTGCACATGATCGAAGAAGTTGAAAAGTCTGGCGATGCAACTGCTTATGTAAAGGGCTTGCTTGATCGCAAAGAGCGCTTGATGGGATTCGGACACCGCGTTTACCGCGCCGAAGATC
>CAJAFH010000184.1 GCA_903939005.1 uncultured Actinomycetes bacterium
CCGATTGAGAAAAGCGGCAGAGTTGATGTTACTGATTCACTGACTAACTGGAGTTACGAAAAATTAGCAATTAAGTATGCGCAGGACAGATCGCTTTAAAGTAGCACCAATCACATAGCCGAGATGGTTTAGTTGGCCAGATATCTTTCTCAATCGCTAGCTGTATTTCATTTGCAATGCGCACCAAAGTCGCTTCCGTCGCAGCCAGATCAGCCAAAGTTGGAACGCTTTTTACAAGAGCACCATCGCCTAAATAGATCAGCAGTAACAACCGCGGCAATACGTTATGAGTCTTGTAGTAAAGAAGTGCGTAAACCTGTAATTGAAAGAGCGCTTTAGCTTCCCAGCCTGGTTTCGGTGACTTACCAGTTTTATAATCAACGATACGAACTTCGCCGGTAGGTGCCACATCTAGTCGATCTACATAACCATGAAGGTATAGATCTGAATTCAAATCAAACTCAAGGTGTAACTCTCTAAAACTTGGTTCAAAAGTTTCCGGCTTTTCCAATTTGAAATAGGTAGCCAACAGCGCATTCGCCCGATCGATCCATTCTTTTTCGTTGCTAATCAATGGCGCTAAGTCGGGTTTAGCGGCTAATTGAGCTTGCCAACGTGATGGCAAGAGTTCAACTGCAGTATCTAAATTTCTAAGTTCGGCAGGGGATTCAAAGAGATCATGAAGAACCGTATGAACTAGCGTGCCACGTTCGGCATCAATGCTTGGTGGCTCGGGTAATTTATCAATACTGCGATATTTGTAGAGTTGTGGACAATTCGTGAACTCTGAAACTCGACTAGGGGATAACCGCATGTTTGCCACTCGCTCAAGATAGGCCATAGGTGCGACAAAGTCGGGCTGACTTTCACTGCACGGCTGAACTAGGATGCGGTTATGTCCGAAATTACCCCGGCTCCGAAATCACTCGCTTCACTGCAAGCGGGAACTTTTGCATATGGCGATCGAATTCAACTTACTGATCCCAAGGGCAAGATGTACTCCTTAACTATTACACCTGGCAAGGAATGGCACACCCATAAAGGCTGGATTGTTCACGATGAACTAGTCGGAATTCCAGAGGGTTCAGTTATCAGTACAACTGCGGGCTTGAAGTTCACTGCATTTAAGCCGCTGTTAGGCGATTATGTATTGTCGATGCCCCGTGGAGCAACCATTGTTTATCCGAAAGATGCCGCTTTCATTTTAGGTTTTGCCGATGTTTATCCGGGTGCACGAGTATTAGAAGCAGGCGTAGGCAGCGGTGCTTTAACTATCACCTTACTTCGAGCTGTCGGTGCTGAAGGATTAGTTCACTCAGTCGAACGGCGCGAAGAATTTGCCGATATTGCTAAAACAAACGTGGCTGATTATTTCGGCGAAACACCTAGTAACTGGAGTTGCGATTTAGGTTCGGTGCAAGAAAAAGAGTTTTCGCATCAATTCGATCGTGTTGTTCTGGACATGCTAGCCCCATGGGAATGCGTAGATATGGCAGCAAATGTTTTGCGACCGGGCGGCGTTTTCTTAGCTTATGTCGCAACAACTACCCAGTTGTCAGCTACTGCTGAGGCGCTTAAAGCTGATGGTCGTTTCACCGAACCTGAAAGTAATGAATCAATGATTCGCGGTTGGCATCACGAAGGTTTAGCAGTGCGCCCGCAACAGCGCATGATCGCGCACACCGGTTTTCTCATCATTAGCCGACGCATGGCACCTGGCGTTGAAGTATTGGCGCGCAGACGTCGCCCGGCGAAAGGAGCCTACGGTGTCGCGGAAGAATGAGCGTCTGGTTAATTTAACGATTGCGTTGCTAGCTACTAAAAGATATTTAACCAAGAACGAAATCTTTAGAAATATCGAAGGCTACGAAGGTAGCGCTGAAGCTAAAGAGCGCATGTTCGAACGAGATAAGGATGATCTCCGCAAATTAGGTATTCAGATTGAAGTTGGGGGATTAGATCCACTTTTCGATGATGAAGCCGGTTATCGAATTCGTCCTGAGAGCTATGCGCTTTCACTACGTGATTTAACGCCGACCCAAGTCACGCTACTTTCGTTAGCTGCCCAAGCTTGGCAAGATGCCGCATTTACTGATCTTTCCCAACAAGCGCTTCGCAAGTTGACTTCTATCGGTTTAGATACCGACTCATCTCAATTACCAGTAATGGCCCCGAAACTAATTGGTGCCGATGAAAACTTACGAAGCGCATTAGACGCGCTGACTTCGCTGACGACCATCGAATTCGATTACTTGAATATTCAGGGCGTCGCACAGAAACGCCAATTACAGGTTTATGGAGTTCAAGCTCGTAAATCACACTGGTATCTAATTGGCTTAGATACCGAAAAGAGTGCGATTCGAAATTTCCGGGTAGATCGAATCCAGGGCGTAGTTGCCTCAATTGGACAGACGCAAAGTTATGCAATCCCAGCTACTTTTGAAATCGCAGAACTCGAACCAGTAATAGAAACTCCCAGATCGGAGAGCACACGTCTGAACTCCAGTCACCGGCTATGATCGCGTATGCCGTCTTCGGCTTGAA
>CAJAFH010000185.1 GCA_903939005.1 uncultured Actinomycetes bacterium
ATCTTGTACGCCAGCTCTTCGATCTCTAATTGCCGGTATCGCACCAGGAGAACCTGAGAGACGAACACCATAAGGTGAATATTGAGTCGGCACTCCCCCGAGTTCAACCAATTCGCCTTGCGTAGATCGACCCGGCCAAGAAACCAGCGTTGGTTGGGCCGGAATATTATTTGCTATTAACGCCGCCGTGACATCTGCTTCGCTCTTAAGTAAATCGAAATAGGCCGAAACAATCCATTGCGGATGTGAATATTGAATTGAAAGTCGTTCGATTGGGTCTTTCATTTCTGCCAGTGGAGCCAGCCATTCTTCAAGTGATTTCTTCAAAACAGCGCGAAGTAAAGCATTTAAGAAGGAACCTTGCGCTTCGCCTAATCGTTTACGCGCAATATCTACTGATGCTGAAACTGCAGCGTGATCAGGCACGCGCATCTCGTGAATCTGTTGTAGCGCCATGCGTCCAACATCAATGACGCCTGGGTCTACTTGATCCCAGGGCCGATTAGAAACTTGCGCCAATATCCAATCATGACGACCTTGCATTCGCAGAGTTCCATAAAGCAGTTCAGTGGCAAAAGCTTTATCACGATCGTCGAATTTGCTAGCAGTTAGCGCTTGCGGCAAGAGAAGATTCGAGTAGCCATCGCTGCGATTAACTTCAGTTAGTAAATCGAAAACTAGAAGCCGCACAGCATCAGGATTAGCGCGCTTATAGGTGCGCGGAACCGGCTTATTCAATGGCTTCTCCGGCAGTGAAACGAGCACCATTAGCCCATGCTGCAGCGGACATTGGTTTCTTGCCAGCCGGTGTAACTTCAAGAAGTTCAACTGCGCTAGTTGAAGTTCCAACGAGCACCGAGCCGCCAAGTAGTGTGATTTCTCTGGGTGGAAGTGAATGCTCACTAACTTGTGCTTTTGTTATTCGTAAGACTTCACCTCGAAATTTAGCGGTCGCGCCAGGGTTAGGCGCAAAACCCAGAACCTGGTTAACAATGTTTTCTGCTTTTTCAGACCAATCAATTTGAGCTTCTGACTTTGTCAATTTCGCAGCGCTGGTAGCAAGTGAGTGATCTTGTGCAACAGGTTTAATTCCGTTTTCAATTGCGCTCAATGTTTCACTGATAGCAGTTGGTCCTAATTGCGCTAACTCATTGAGAAGATCGCCAGCGGTAGTGTTTGGCTTTATGGAATGTTTTGTTTGCAGATAGATCGGACCAGTATCCATGCCGGCATCTAGTTGGAAAACCGTGATACCTGTTTCAGTGAGACCTTCGATGATCGCACGTTGAGCGGGAGCTGCGCCCCGCAATTTGGGCAGTAGCGAGAAATGGAGATTTATAAAGCCGTGCTTGGGTTGACTCAGAATGTATTCGGGCAGCAAAACGCCGTAACCAATCGTGATTACCAAATCAAAATTCTTAAGCCGGTCATCAAAATCAGCTGCCTTATTTGGACAATAGAGTTCAATACCGTTGGTAGTGGCCCAAGTCGAAACTGCTGTTGGTGTTAATTCGCGACCTCTACCGACTGGGCTATCGGGGCGCGAAATGATCAGTAAAAGTTCATGTTCGGATGCTCGGAGATATTCCAAAGTCGGAATTGCTACCTCAGGCGATGCGGCAACCGCAATCTTCACTAGTTTCCTAAACCGTTAGTGAAATGTGGAGATACCTTAATTACTGGTGAAGTACCGTTGGCGATCGCAGAACCAAACCATTCTGACTCACGAATCTCTTTCATTGCCAGCTTGCGATCTGCAGTAGACAAGCGGTCAATAAACACAATGCCATCTAAATGATCAGTCTCATGCTGAATGGCTCGCGCTAGTAGTTCGCTACCTTCGACTCTGATTGGATCGCCATGCATATTAAAACCCTTGGCAACTACGCGCATCGCACGCGGTGTTGGGTAACGTAAATCAGGAAAGCTCAGACAACCTTCTTCGCCATCCTGAAGTTCATCACTTAGGTCAAGGGTCGGATTAATCAGATGGCCAAGTTCGTCATCTACATCCCAGACGAATACGCGTAGTGAAACTCCGATTTGAGGCGCCGCCAATCCAGCCCCTGGAGCTTCAAGCATGGTTTCGGTTAAATCGGCAACCAGATTGCGAAGTTCTTTATCAAAGTCGACAACGCTAGCCGCTGGCGTGACCAGCACTGGATCTCCGAAAAGACGGATTGGTTGAATCGACATGGGTGCAATCCTATCAAGTGTGCGGCCTTAATCGAGTGAGTATGGATTTACTCGATATGCCAGCAGCAGCTTCTTTGAGATGGCTCGACGTTTATTGATCTCACGTAACAAGGAAACTAGTTCAATCTGCTCGGTTGCGTCAACCAAGAGTGTGAGCTTCGCCCCTTCACCCGCTGTCGGCCCATAAACTCTTAACGATTTGGGAGCTCTGCTTTCTTCTGTGGCACTTTCTAACGCACTCTTAAGTCTGACGAGTTCGGCCGAATCTGCCACAACTTGAACGGCGCCAGATATCGGCGGAAGTCGCAGTGAAATGCGTTGCTCAATCTCTCGTTTCGAAATCGTGGCTGGATTCCAGGTTGTGAGCGCACTGGTAATAGGTGATCCATCATCGCTTACCAACGCGATCACTCCGGCATCACTAATCAAGGCGCTTGCGGCAAAGAAATTCGAGTAGGCACGCTCGACGCCATTCGAAGCACTAGAACTTAAAAAACGATCAACTTGCAACATGACGACTGCCGCATAGCCTTCTACGGCGATAGGTTCCACGCCAGGGGTTGAGATTACTAATGCCGGTTCACTACTAACAGAATCCCGCGGATCACTAGCCGTTGATTGAATCACGATTTGATTGGGAAACGATCTGCCAATCTCTTCGGCAAATCGTTCGATGCCGCGACTGGTTAAAAAAACTCTAGCCTCGCCACACCAACCGCATTTCCAGTTTAAATATCTCTTGCTGCATAAAACACAAGTTGGTTCGCTCTTGGCACTACTTTTACTTAATTTGCCACCACATTCACAGATCGCAATATTGCGACATTTAGCGCAACTAATCGCAGTTGCATAACCTTTCGCTGGTACTAAGAATAGAACTGGTCCAGTCGCGATAGCTTTTCGAACTTGTTGATAAATCTTACTCGGAATCAACTCACCATTGCTACTTTCTTGCGCAAGAACTGAAATTTTCTCCCGGGGTGCCTGATAAGTAATTTCCTTTTTATCTATATCTATGGCTACATCGAGGCTAGGAACATAACCAGTAAAGTGCAAGTCTAAATTAGAAAGTTTTGAGCGTATCCATGCGACCTCACGTGTGTTCCAATATGGAGTTCGTCGCTCGTAGTAATGCTCGCTATTCTCCTGATGTAGATAAATTTCGGAGAGCCCCGGAATAGGGGCAAAAATAGCGCCGCGCATCCCGATCACTATGTTTGCAGCACCAAGTGAAGCAAAAAGAAAATTGCGATACCGATCAGCTCGCGGCAAATTCGAATCAAGCGAAGTGAATTCAACATCCTGCTCAGCCAGAGATGCACCTAAACGAAGTAGATCACGAGCAGTCGGAACAATAATCAGCTTCACTCCGTTAGATTTGCGAGATAAAACCAATGAACACAGCGCGGAAATCGGATCCAACTTCGGTGGTAATAAGTGAAACGTCGCGACACCTTCTGATTTAGGAGTCGATGGCTTCGCTGCGACAGATAGGCCCTTCTCGGCACTTGCTACACGAGGTGGTATCGCGCTTCGAATTACATCATATGGAGAGCCACCCCAAAAACTGGCAGTCAACGAAATTAACTCCAGCGTCTCGGCACTTGCAACGGGGTACTCCCCCAGCAATTTGTAAATCGATTTCAGTTCTCGGACATCCGTGGTCAAAGCGGTACGGTCAATGACAATTCCTTCAAGATGTTTATCCTTAAAAGGAACTTGCACGCGTGAACCAATACTTACTTGAGAACTAAGTTGTTCCGGAATTAGATAAGAAAAGGGTTCGGTTAAAGTTGGTATTGCAGTATCTACCCAGACTGATGCGACAGGTAAATCAGTAGCTGCTGGCCCAGCCGGCTGCGGGGCGCGTTGCATCTTTAGTTTTAACGGTCGCAGCATGAACTCAAGTCTATGAGATGAATGTTGGACTGGGGCCTTTACTTGATTGCGGCTTGTAGAGCAGCAGCTCGATCAGTCTTTTCCCAAGTGAATTCGGCTAGCTCGCGACCAAAGTGTCCGTAGGCGCTGGTAAGCGAATAAATTGGACGCAATAGATCGAGATCACGAATGATGGCAGCAGGACGTAGATCAAAAACTGAGAGAACTGCATCTTGAATTCTAGAAACAGGCACTTTCTCAGTTCCAAAAGTTTCAATGAAGAGACCCACTGGTTGCGCTTTTCCAATGGCATAAGCAACCTGAACTTCACATCTGGAGGCTAGACCGGCAGCCACAATATTCTTTGCTACCCAACGCATCGCATACGCTGCAGAACGATCAACCTTTGATGGATCTTTTCCACTAAACGCTCCGCCACCGTGACGCGCCATGCCGCCATATGTGTCAACGATGATTTTGCGACCAGTAAGGCCGGCATCCCCCATCGGTCCACCGATTACGAATCGGCCAGTTGGGTTAATCAAAGTGCGCAGATCGGCCCTTGGTAGGTCGACATCGGCAAGCACTGGATTAATTACTAGCTCAATGATTTCTGGAGTCAACTTCTTAGCTACATCAACATCAGCGCTATGTTGAGAAGAGATCACAATCGTATTTAACGCGATTGCCTTATCGCCGTCATATTCAATAGTTACTTGAGTCTTTCCATCGGGGCGCAGATAAGCTAACTCACCAGATTTACGAACTGCAGATAGTCGTTGCGCCAATCGGTGCGCCAATGAGATTGGCAATGGCATTAATTCCTTAGTGTCTTCGCAGGCATACCCAAACATTAATCCTTGATCGCCAGCGCCTTGTAGATCTAGCGGATCTACTGAGGAATCTAACCGCTTCTCATAAGCATCATCTACGCCTTGGGCAATATCTTGTGACTGCTGTCCTATTGAAAGTGAAACACCACAAGAATTTCCATCGAAGCCCTTATCGGAAGAGTCGTAACCGATATTCAAAACAGTATCGCGCACGATAGTCATTACATCGGCATAACCATTAGTGGTTACCTCGCCGGCGACATGCACTTGACCAGTAGTGATTAGGGTTTCAACTGCAACGCGCGACTTAGAATCCTGACTAAGAAGAGAGTCAAGAATTGCATCAGAGATTTGATCTGCGATCTTATCTGGATGACCTTCGGTTACGGATTCAGAAGTAAATAGGCGCTTTGACATTGGGCTAATTTAACTTATCAATGACCAGATCGAGTAATTGGCCTGCCAGTGTCGCCTTATTACTCTTACTAACTGGTATCTCTTTGCCTTCGGCAGTTATAAATACACCTTGTGTTGAATCGTTGCCGAATATTTCACCTGTCGAGACATCATTTAAATAGATCAGATCTAAGCCTTTCGCAATCAATTTGCGATTGGCTTCAGCGACATTTAGCGAGGTTTCAGCGGCAAAACCAACGATGATTTGCTTGCGTTTTTGCTGTGAGATTTGGGCAACTAGATCTGGATTCTCCACTAATGAAATTTCGCGATATGAATCTTTCTTCAATTTTTCAGCACCCACCTGTGCTGGTCGAGCGTCGGCAACGGCTGCTGCCATAACTAATAGATCAGTACTTTGGAAATGGCGCTCAAGTTCAACCTCTAAATCTTTTGCGCTCTCTACTCGAACAACTGTCGCGCCGACCGGATCTGGCAAATTCACATTCGCACTCAAAATGGTGACCTCTGCCCCGCGATCAAGTGCGGCTTGTGCGATTGCATAACCCTGTTTTCCTGAAGAGCGGTTTCCGATAAAGCGAACTGGATCAATAGGTTCACGAGTTCCACCTGCAGTTACTAGAACTCGCTTGCCGATTAAGTCTTGGGTATCTGCAATGACGGATGCTAAATAGGAAAGAATTTCGGAAGTCTCCGGTAGGCGACCAATTCCACTATCGGCACCAGTTAAGCGTCCAGTAGCTGGTCGCATCACGTGGAACCCACGTTCTTGCAACAGCGCAATGTTGGCAACAGTTGCAGCGTTATTCCACATATTCGGATGCATGGCCGGGATCAAAACCTTAATCGCGCTGCTAGCCAGAACAAGATTTGTTAATAGATCATCGGCACGACCCATTGCAATGCGAGCTATCAAATCAGCTGTCGCGGGTGAGATAAGAATTAAATCATTTTCGGCGGCAAGCTTTACATGCCTTACTTCATCAACGGATTCCCAAACCTGGGTGGTAACTTTTTTACCAGAGAGCGCTTCCCAAGTAGCGGTTCCGACAAAATTTAACGCTGACGGAGTTGGAACAACCGTGACATCATAATTGCGCTCTTGTAGACGGCGCAGAAGATCGCAGGATTTATAGGCAGCGATACCGCCACCAACGCCAAGAATTACTTTGCTAACTCGTTTTGGCATTTCACCACCCCGCTTACTGGCAAAAAATTAAGCGGTTGGCTCGAGATTCTCGATAGTCAATAAACCTTCGTTGATCTCACGAAGTGCGATTGAAAGTGGCTTCTCGTGTACGTGGGTCTCAACTAGTGGCCCAACATATTCAAGTAAACCTTCGCCAAGTTGTGAGTAATAGGCGTTGATCTGACGCGCGCGCTTTGCAGCGTAGAGAACCAAGCTGTACTTAGAACCGGCCTTATCGAGAAGTTCGTCGATAGGTGGATTTGTAATGCCGTCCATGTGTCCTCCAGTAGCAAGCAGTAATTCTAATAAAGTATGAAAAATCTGGGTCGATCAAGAGGCCAAGGATACCAGTTCGCTAAGAACCTGGGTTACCGAGTGATTTATGATGCGATGGTCGAAATTAGGGGCATGAGCGAGTTCCTCTTGCGCCAACTCGAGGCGATGAGCCCTTCGTTCGGCCGAATCCGTACCACGCGCTTCAAGTCGAGTTACTAGCTCTTCCCATGACGGTGGCTCTAGAAACACCAGAATTGCCTCGGTGCTGACTTTTCGCACTTGTTCAGCGCCTGCAATATCGATCTCCAGAAGAACGTTTTTTCCCTTGGCTAACGCTTCTTCTACTTGTGACTTCGGTGTTGCATATTTAGCTCCTGCGAATTCGGCCCATTCCAGAAAATCACCAGCCGCTTTACGCGATTCAAACTCGGAATCGCTGATGAAGAAGTAATCAATTCCCTCATGTTCATTGTGTCGCGGAATTCTCGTAGTAGCACTTATCGAAACATAGAAGTTCGCTTGTTTGCGGAGCTCTTTCGCAACCGTACTTTTACCAACTCCTCCAGGTCCAGAAAGAACGAGCAACTTGCCTCGCTCGATCAGAGTTGGACTGGCGAATTCGAGTAACAAAGCTGGTAGTTGCTTTGCACCTAAGCCTTGAATGCGACGGGTAGGAGAAATATTCAAACGTTCCATTACAGATCGTGCTCTAACTTTTCCGACACCGGAAATAGATTCAAGAAGTTCGAATACTCGCATCTTGGCAACGGCTTCATCACTCTTACTCAAGGCGAACACTTGTGATAGTGAATACTCACCAGATTTGATCTGCGCTTTTACTTCGGCGCGACGTTTTCGAGAAGCCGCCGCTTTCGCCAGAGCTCGCGCACGATCTTCGGGCGAGAGTTGCGGTGGTTGCATGGGATAAATCTAGCGGGCTAAGAGCGGTTCACAAATCTGTGCCAAGTTAGCGCTAAATGCGGCTTCGCCTTGACTCCAGAATCGTGCAATAGGACGACCGATAACAACGTAACTTGCACCAGCCTCGATCGCCGCGAGTGGTGTCATGGTGCGAACTTGGTCATCTGCTGGAGCGTTTGCATCGATTGGGCGAACGCCTGGCGTGATGATGGCCGGATCATTGCCAATGGCTGCGCGTATTGCTGCAACTTCCATGGGTGAACAGACGATTGCTTTAGCCCCCGCTGAAATTGCCAACTTAGCCAGGCCAACAGCGCTATCAAGCGCGTTATTGCGATAACCAATTTCGATTAAATCTGGTTCACCAAGGCTGGTCAAGATTGTTACCGCAGTTACTTCAGTTTCTGGAAGTTCCTTGACAGCTGCTGCAATCATCGCTTGTCCACCAGAAGCATGAACGGTTAGAAATCGGGGTTTCAAATTAGCTACTGCTGCTGCGGCCTGCCCAACTGTGTTTGGAATGTCATGCAGTTTCAGATCAAGAAATAGATCTAACTCATGATCAGCGCACACCGCACGAACTCCTTCAGCGCCAAAGTTCAGAAAGAACTCCAACCCCAACTTAATTCCAGTGATGTGTGGAGCTACTAACTTTGCCCATTGCTTCGCAACTTCCAAATCTGAAGTATCAGTGGCTAAAATTATTGGTGCTTTCATCGCACACTGCTTTCTGGTCGGTGTGCGAAACCAACAGCTTCTCGCAGCGAACTAAAGCCCTTTTCGGTCAAAATTTGACGTAACTCGTTTTGAATTTTCATGATCGCAGTTGGGTTTCCAAATGAGGCAGTTCCAACTGACACCCCACTTGCACCGGCCAGAATTAATTCGAATGCGTCGGCGCCCGATGAAACTCCACCCATACCTAAAATCGGAACCTTTGGTAACGCTTCGTGGACCTGGTAAATCGCACGGACCGCTATTGGTCGGATCGCTGGGCCAGATAATCCACCAGTACGGCCGCCTAAATGAGGTCGCATGGTATTTGGATTAATGACCATACCCAGTACAGTATTAATCAGCGCTAGCCCATCGGCTCCGGCATCGATAACACCGCGAGCGATCGAAACAATATCGGTTACATCAGGTGAGAGTTTTGCGATGATTGGTAAGTCTCCACCGATGGTTCGGCGCACTCCCTCGATTACCGTTTGGGCCGATTCCAAATGACAAGCAAAAACCATGCCACGATTTTCTACATTAGGACAAGAGATATTTACTTCAAGCGCCGAAATTCCAGCAACACCTCGTAGTCGACGAGCAAGCGAGGCAAACTCTTCAGCAGTTTCACCAGCGATCGAAACAATGATGCGCGCCTTTTGTTCAACTAACCAA
>CAJAFH010000186.1 GCA_903939005.1 uncultured Actinomycetes bacterium
AATTCGATAACCGGCTTCATCATCGAAAAGTGGATCTAAGCCACCAACTTCGATCTGAATGCCTAACTTGCGTAGATCATCCTTGTCTCGTTCGAACATACGCTCTTTAGCATCAGCGCTACCTTCGTAACCTTCGATATTTCTAAAGATTTCGTTCTTAGTTAAATATCTTTTAGTAGCTAGCAACGCAATCGTTAAATTAACTAGGCGCTCATTCTTCCGCGACACCGTAGGCTCCTTTCGCTGGGCGACGTCTACGCGCCAATACTTCAACGCCAGGTGCCATGCGTCGGCTAATTATCAGGAAACCAGTGTGGGCGATCATGCGCTGTTGTGGGCGGACTGCTAAACCTTCGTGATGCCAACCGCGAATCATTGACTCATTACTTTCAGGTTCAGTGAAACGGCCGTCAGCTTTTAACGCTTCGGCAGTTGCTGATAATTGAGTAGTTGTCGCGACGTAGGCTAAGAAAACGCCGCCGGGGCGCAAAACTTTTGCCGCCATATCAACACATTCCCAAGGGGCTAACATGTCCAGAACAACACGATCGAATTGATGCGAAAACTCTTTTTCTTGCACCGAACCTAAATCGCAACTCCAGTTGGCAGGTGTTTCGCCGAAATAATCAGCCACGTTTGCTTTAGCAATATCGGCAAATTCTTCGCGACGTTCAACTGAATGAACTAACCCTTCAGCCCCGACAGCGCGAAGCAAGGTAATAGTTAAAGCGCCACTACCAACACCTGCTTCTAGAACTCGTGCACCTGGATAAATATCGGCGAAACCTAAAATGAAAGCAGCATCCTTCGGATAAACGATGGTCGCTCCGCGTGGCATAGATAAGACATAGTCACCGAGTAGTGGCTTGAAGGCTGTGAACTTTAAGCCAGCGGTTGTGCTGATAACCGAGCCTTCGGGAATTCCAACTAACTCGTCGTGAACGATCCAGCCTTTATGGGTATGCCATTCTTTGCCGGCAGTAATAGTTAAGGAATACATCTTGCCTTTAGGATCGGTTAGCTGAATTCGATCGCCGTAGGCAAAAGTACCCGCTTGTAGCGAAGCGAGTGATTTCGGAGCCGGGGTATTTTCGGACATGACCGCATCCTAGTTCAGGCAGAGTGTGAAAGTCAGCCCAACTTTGTCGCACCTATGGCCTATCTTGAGCGAGTGGCAAATATGCGGTTATCCCCTAGTCGAGTTTCAGAGTTTACGAATTGTCCACAACTCTACAAATATCGCAGCATTGATAAATTACCCGAGCCACCAAGCATTGATGCCGAACGTGGCACGCTAGTTCACACGGTTCTTCATGATCTCTTTGAATCCCCTGCCGAACTTAGAAATTTAGATACTGCAGTTGAACTTTTGCCGTCACGTTGGCAAGCTCAATTAGCCGCTAAACCCGACTTAGCGCCATTGATTAGCAACGAAAAAGAATGGATCGATCGGGCTAACGCGCTATTGGCTACCTATTTCAAATTGGAAAAACCGGAAACTTTTGAACCAAGCTTTAGAGAGTTACACCTTGAGTTCGATTTGAATTCAGATCTATACCTACATGGTTATGTAGATCGACTAGATGTGGCACCTACCGGTGAAGTTCGCATAGTTGATTATAAAACTGGTAAGTCACCGAAACCAGGCTGGGAAGCTAAAGCGCT
>CAJAFH010000187.1 GCA_903939005.1 uncultured Actinomycetes bacterium
GAATTCGATCGTTGATACGTGGGTCAGTTGTGATATTTGCTCCTCTTATTCGGTTTGCTGGTACTTCGCGCTCAGTAACCGCGCCATGCAAAATAAGCAACCGCCAAGGAGCTCAATTTCAGTTGAAATAACTTCAACTAATTCGAACTTCGACATACCAGGAATCTAAAAGATTCTTAGGTGGGAGCGGTAACTCCTCTTGCAGTAGCGAACTACTGGTCTGAGGCAAAGGGTACTAGAGGGTTGGGCAAAGGCGAAATTGAGCCTAGTTCAGCGCTAGTAGGCCTTACCTAGCCCATGGCATGGACGCCACCGTCGACGTGAATGATCTCGCCGGTGGTTTTTGGGAACCAATCAGATAACAGAGCGACGACTGCTTGAGCAGCGGGCACTGGGTCAGATACATCCCAAGCTAATGGTGAACGAGAGTTCCAAACTTCTTCAAAATCTGAAAATCCTGGAATTGATTTAGCGGCCATAGTTTTAATGGGACCGGCAGCAACTAAATTTACGCGAATATTTTCAGCTCCAAGATCACGAGCTAAATAACGAGAAGTAGATTCGAGTGCTGCTTTGGCAACGCCCATCCAGTCATATTTTGGCCAAGCGACAGTGGCATCAAAATCAAGCCCCACTATCGATGCGCCGCCATTAAAGAGTGGCTTGGTTGCCATTGCTAAAGATTTAAATGAGTAGGCCGAAACTTGCATCGCAGTTGCGACATCAGCCCACTCGGTATTTAAGAAATTACCACCCAGTGCTGCCTCTGGGGCGAAACCAATTGAGTGCACTACCCCGTCGAGACCATCGACATGTTCGCGCACCCGAGATTCAAGCGCCGCTAAGTCGCCATCATTTGTTACATCGAGTTCAATAACTGGAGCAGGTTGCGGCAGGCGGCCTGCAATACGTGTAGTCAATGACATTACTCGACCATAAGAAGACAAGATCACGGTTGCGCCTTCTTCTTGTGCTAAACGCGCAATATGAAATGCAATCGAAGCGTCGGTTAAAACGCCAGTTACCAATATTTTCTTGCCGGCCAGAATTCCCATTGCTAGTGACCCATTCCTAATCCGCCATCAACTGGAATTACTGCACCAGTTATATAGCTTGCTTGTGGTGATGCTAAGAAAGTAACCACATCGGCTATTTCTTCAGCTGAACAAAAACGTTGAAGTGGTACTGACTTAGCGATTTCATCACGACGTTTTTCATCGAGGGTGGCAGTCATATCAGTCTCTACGAAACCGGGAGCCACCACATTTGAAGTAATGCCACGGCTTCCTAATTCGCGGGCAAAAGAGCGAGCCATTCCGACTAGACCAGCTTTGCTCGCTGAGTAATTAACTTGTCCGGCTGAACCAGAAAGTCCAACAACCGAACCAATAAAAATTAGGCGACCTCGTTTTAATTTCAATAACCCTTTTGTTGCTCGTCGGGCAGTACGAAATGCGCCAGTTAGATTGGCATCAATAATATTTTCAAAATCTTCATCACTCATTCGCATCGATAGCGTGTCTTTAGTGACGCCTGCGTTGCACACCACAATCTCTGGTACACCCCAAGTTTGCTCAATTAAGTCAAACCCAGCATCTACGCTTTCGGTTGATGTGACATCCATCTGCACCGATTTATATTCAGTAGGCGCTGCCCCAGATCGGTAGGTGACGATTACCGTATAGCCGGCCGCCGTTAGAGATTTAGCGATTGCCGAACCTATGCCGCGATTGCCGCCAGTTACCAATGCGATTGCGCTCATAGTCGGCAAGGTTACTCGTTACTTCTGCGTAAACCTAAGAACACATCTACTCTAGGCACATGGCTGATGAAGTTTATGACGTAACCAACGCCCAACCTGGTTTGAGCGGTGATCAAGGGGCTCGCCAGAAAAGATATTTCATCTCAATGATGGTCCGTACTGCTTGTTTTATCCTTACTGTAATCACGCCAAGTCCATATCGTTGGTTCTTCCTAGCTGGCGCAATTGGATTGCCATACATTGCCGTAGTAATCGCAAATGCTGGACGCGAAACTATGGCTCCTGGTAGATCTGTGATCAAAGAGAAGCGCCGCTCGATTTCTTAAGCTCGAACTACGATTAGAATGTAGTTATGCGCGCTCGCGAAAAATTCGTTTTTCTTAAGACAATTGTGGCGCTTGCACTTATCTGTCTTTGCTTAATTGCGGCGCAATGGCAATATAGCCGTGGCATCGACCGACACGCACGTAACTCCATGATTGAAGCCAATATTGCAGCACCGATTATTTCACTGACTTCGGCAGCTAGCGATTTGGTGAAGAATGAATGGCGCACATTCAGCACGGCTGGCTCTTTTGATGCGAGCCAAACTATTTTGCTACGGAACAGATATTTCGAAGGTAAGTATGGTTTTGAATTTCTTACCTTATTTACTAGTTCAAATGGCGAAAAATTCTGGGTTGACCGTGGTTGGATCGTTGCTGGTAAAGATGCTTTAACAGCGCCTATCATTCCTAACACACCGGCTGGCACAGTTGAGATTACCGGCCGACTGCGCCTCGATACCTCACTACCTCGTGGCTCATTCTTCGCACTACCGGCAAGTGGAAGCGGTTTGATTAGTAAGTGGAATGCGCAAAACGAAGTTGTGACCGAAGGTTTCTATCTCGACTTACTAAATGGATCAACAACAGATCTAACGCCAAATGTTGCCGCGCAATTACCTGAACTTAGTGATGGTCCACATATGGCATATGCCCTGCAGTGGGTTTTCTTTGCTGGACTAGTTGGTTACGGAAGAATCTTGATCCGTAGAGCCAGATAAATCTTGACGATTGTAAAGTTCAGCATATAAACCATTTTTTGCGACTAATTCATCGTGGGTTCCACGTTCAACAATGATGCCTTTTTCGAGGACCAAAATCTGATCCGCATCACGCACAGTGCTCAGTCGGTGCGCAATTACCAAACTAGTTCGCCCTTTTAAAGCAGCGCTTAGGGCTGCATGCACAAGTGCTTCATTCTCTGAATCCAAGTGAGCTGTTGCCTCATCAAGAATTACCACCTGTGGTGATTTCAAAAGTAGTCGAGCGATTGCCAGACGCTGTTTTTCACCACCAGATAAACGATGCCCGCGCTCTCCTACCATTGTGTCAAAGCCATTTGGTAGCGAAGAAACTAGCGGCCATATTTGTGCCGCTTCACAAGCTGCCTGCATTTCAGCTTCAGTTGCACCCGGTTTTGCGTAACGTAAATTCTCACCGATCGTGTCATGGAAAAGATGTGCATCTTGCATTACCACGCCGATGTTCTCGCGTAATGACTTCATAGTCAGTTCACGAATATCGACTCCACCAACTTCAATTGATCCGGCCGTTACATCGTAAAGACGCGGAACCAGCGCACTAATCGTGGTCTTGCCCGCACCAGATGGACCAACTAGCGCCGTCATGGTTCCTGGCTTGGCTGTGAAAGTTAGTCCATTTAGAACAACACCACTTTCGACAGTTTCAGGTTTTGCTATTGATTCAAGGGATGAAAGCGAAATTTCTTCGGCCTTGGGATAAGCAAATGAGACGCTCTTGAATTCAACTGCAAAATCTTTGCCGACTAAATCTTTAGCGCTCGGGCGATCTTGCACCATGGGTGCTAAATCCAAAACTTCAAAGATTCGCTCGAACGAAACCAGTGCTGTCATAACATCAATGCGCACATTAGATAGCGCAGTAAGTGGCCCGTAAAGGCGAGCTAACAACGCTGTGATAGCTAGCAAGGTGCCGACAGTTACTGCGCCATTGATAGCAAGGTGGCCACCAATTCCATAAGCAATTGCAGTCGCAACGGCAGCAATGCTGGTTAGCGCGATAAAGAAAATTCGGTTTAGGAGCGCTATCTCAATGCCGATATCTGCAACTTTACGTGCTCGGGATCGAAAATAACTTTTCTCGTCACTCTGTCGGCCATAAAGAGCGACCAACATGGCACCAGACACATTAAAACGCTCGGTCATTGTTGAAGACATTTCGGCATTCAAACCAAAAGACTCACGAGTCAAGGATTGCAATTTCTTTCCGACCCACTTTGTCGGAACCAGAAATAGTGGCAAAAGCAAGAGCGAAACAATGGTGATCTGCCAAGAGAGAACCAGCATCGTTCCAACTACCAGAACCAAACTAACCGAGTTGCTAACAACACCTGAAAGTGTCGCGGTAAAGGCTTGCTGTGCGCCAATTACATCGGAGTTGATTCGAGAGATCAATGCACCAGTTTGAGTGCGAGTAAAGAAAGCAACTGATTGTCGCTGAACATGTTCGAAAACTTGTGAGCGCAGGTCATAAATAAGACCTTCGCCAATTCGAGCTGAGAACCAGCGCCCAACAATGCTGATCAGAGCATCAAAGATAGCTATGAAAGCAACAGCCAAAGCTAATTTAGTAACGAGGGCGCCATCTTTAGGAATTACGCCCTTATCAATTAATTCACGTAGCAATAGCGGCGAAGTAACTATTAACAGCGCCTCAATAACAACGGTAATTAAGAATATTGTTATGTGCTTTTTATAGGGCTTCGCAAAGGAGGCAATTCGTTTTACGGTACCTGGCTTTAGCTTTTGATTCTTTACTGAAGGATCTGCGGTCATGGACCGAAAGGTCATCCAGACTGCGTGGTTAGACATTTATCAAACCGTGAAGCCGAGAGCGCGCAGCTGATCTCTTCCGTCATCAGAAATCTTATCTGGACCCCAAGGTGGCATCCAGACCCAATTTATTTTTACATCGCTAGTTAGCGGAGCTAGCGCTTGGCGAGTCTGATCTTCAATTACATCTTGAAGTGGGCAGGCCGCTGAAGTAAGAGTCATATTCAAAATCGCGATGTTGTTTTCATCAACCATGACATCGTAAATTAAACCTAAATCGACCACATTGATTCCGAGCTCGGGATCAACTACATCCTTCATCGCCTCGGTTACATCATCAATCGCTGCTGTCATGGCATGTCCCCTATTTTTCTTGATTGAACTAGTCGGAAGTCTATCTATAACTTGGCTTGAGCTTGTACAACTGCATCTTTATAGGCCATCCAGCCCAGTAACGCGCACTTAATTCGAGCCGGAAACTTAGAAACACCAGCCATCGCAACGGCATCTTCAAGAATCGCATCGTCGCCCACCATGGTGCCCTTGCTCTGCATTAACTCAGTGAAGTTATTCAAAACAAGATCTGCTTCAGCAATGCTTTTGCCTAACAATAAATCACTCAAGATAGAAACACTTGCTTGCGAAATTGAACAACCAACGCCATCCCAGGTAATTGCGGCGACTTTATCTGCATCGAGAGAAATATTAAGAGTTATCTCATCGCCACAGCTGGGATTTACATGGTGCACCTGAGCATCGTAAGTAGCGGCTAAACCTTTGTGCTGTGGACGCTTGTAATGATCAAGGATTACTTCTTGATAGAGGCTATCTAATTGCATTACTTGCCACCGAAATATTGTTGAGCTCCGAGAATTCCTTCGATAAGCGCATCAACTTCTTGCTCATCGTTATACAGATACAGCGAAGCGCGAGTTGTGGCTTGTACGCCAAGTTTCCGCGTTAGTGGCCAAGCACAGTGATGGCCAGTTCGTACCGCTATGCCTTGTGCATCTAGGAACTGACCTAAGTCGTGCGGATGAATTTCACCAAGCGTAAATGAAGCCACTGCCCCGCGCTCGAGCATGTCGAGTGGGCCAACTAATTTAAGTTCTGGAATCTCTTGTAAACGCTTTAAAAGATACCCGCCTAATTTCTGTTCATGTTCATAAATCTCTGCCATGCCGATTGTGGAAAGGTAATCAAGAGCTGCAGCTAAACCAACAGCCTGCGCCATATTAGGCACACCCGCTTCATGGCGTCGTGGTGATGGCGCCCAAACCGCATCTGTCATCGTTACAGATTCGATCATTGATCCACCGAAGAGAAATGGCGGTAAATCCTTAAGCAGCTCTGCGCGGCCCCACAAGACACCAATACCGGTTGGGCCAACTGTTTTATGTCCAGAGAAGGCAAGAAAATCAATCTCTAAATCTTTTACATTAACTGGCATATGTGGAACTGATTGGCACGCATCGAGAACGACCACTGCGCCTACTTCGTGCGCACGAGCGACGATTGCGGCCATCGGATTTACAGTTCCTAAAACATTTGATTGGTGAGTTAGCGCCACTACTTTGGTATTTGAAGTAATAATCTCAGCTAATTTAGAAAGATCTAAGCGGCCATCTGGTGTTACTTCAAACCAAGCTAGCTCGGCACCAGATCGCTTAGCTAATTGCTGCCACGGAATCAGATTCGC
>CAJAFH010000188.1 GCA_903939005.1 uncultured Actinomycetes bacterium
ATAAACTTCTTCGGATCTGAAGAATTCACGCACTAGAAGCGAGGTTTACCGTGATTAATGTTGGAATCAATGGCTTTGGCCGCATCGGACGTAACTTTTTCCGCGCCGCACTAACTAATCCAAATATCAATATCGTCGGCATTAACGATCTGACCGACAATGCAACTTTGGCCCACCTTTTAAAGTACGACTCAATCTTGGGTCGCTTGGGTTTAGAAGTTACACATACTGAAGACACCATCACAGTTGGTGGCAAGACCATCAAAGTTTTCGCAGAGCGCGATCCCGCAAACCTTCCTTGGGCTGCAGTTGGCGCAACTGTTGTTGTTGAATCAACCGGTATTTTCACCAAGGCTGCCGATGCTGGAAAGCACATCACAGCGGGCGCTAAGAAAGTAATTATTTCGGCTCCGGCCACAGATGAAGACATCACAATCGTGATGGGTGTTAACCACGAGAAATACGATGCTGCAAATCATCACATTATTTCTAACGCATCATGCACAACTAACTGCTTAGCTCCAATGGCTAAGGTACTAAACGATAACTGGGGCATCGTTAAGGGTTTAATGACCACAATCCATGCTTACACAAATGACCAAGTTATTTTGGACTTCCCACACAAGGATCTTCGTCGTTCACGCGCCGCAGCAACAAACATGATCCCAACTTCAACCGGTGCGGCAAAGGCAATCTCTTTGGTGCTGCCAGAGTTAAAGGGCAAGCTCGATGGTTATGCAATGCGCGTTCCAGTTCCAACTGGTTCAGCAACTGACTTAACGGTTGAACTAGCTAAGGAAGCAACAGCCGCAGAGATCAATGCCGCTATGAAGGCTGCAGCTAATGGCGCGCTAAAGGGTTACTTGACTTACACCGAAGATCCAATTGTTTCTTCAGATATTGTCACTGATCCTTCATCATGTATTTTCGATTCAGGTCTGACTAAGGTAATTGGTAATCAAGTAAAGGTTGTTGGTTGGTACGACAACGAGTGGGGTTACTCAAACCGTCTAGTAGATCTAATTTCGTACGTAGGTAAGACTCTCTAAAACCTATGGCGCATCTCGAAGAGCTAGAAGTCAAAGGAAAGCGCGTTTTCTTACGCTGTGATCTCAATGTCCCATTAAAAGATGGCGTCATTAAAGATGATGGTCGTATTCGGGCATCGCTTCCGACGATTCAATATTTGTTAGACCAAGGTGCGTCGCTGGTAATAGCGGCGCACTTAGGTCGACCAAAGGGTGAAGCAAAACCTGAACTTTCGCTAGCTCCTGTAGCTGTGCGGTTAGGTGAGCTGCTCGGGATGCCAATTAAATTTGCAACTGCCGTGACTGGTCCGGAAGTAACTGCAGCTGCTAACTCACTTATTCCAGGTGAGATTTTATTGCTAGAAAATATTCGTTTCAGCGCAGCAGAGACCAGCAAAGAAGAGAGCGAGCGCGCAGTATTAGCTAGCGAACTCGCAAAACTTGCCGATGCTTATGTCGGCGATGGTTTTGGGGCGGTTCACCGCAAGCATGCATCCGTTTATGACTTACCTAAGTTGTTGCCGAATGCCGCCGGCTACCTAGTTAGTGCTGAAGTAGAAGTTCTTAAGAAGTTAACGCAGAACCCAGATCGGCCATATGGCGTAGTTCTAGGTGGCGCAAAAGTTTCCGACAAGATTGGCGTTATCGCTAACTTGCTCGAAAAAGTAAACGTGATTGCAATTGGTGGCGGCATGCTCTTCACATTCTTGGCAGCACAAGGAAAAGAAATTGGTACTTCTCTAGTTGAAGTTGATCTAATCCCAACTGTTAAAGAGTTACTTGAGCGAGCAAAGGCCAATGGCGTTGAGCTGTTACTCCCAACAGATATTTTGGTAGCTCCAGCATTTGCGGCTGATTCACCAGCAACGTTAGTAAGTGCAGATGCAATTCCAGCTGATCAAATGGGTCTAGATATTGGACCTGAAACTGCAGCAGCTTTTGCAAAAGCAATCACTGGTTGTAAAACCGTTTTCTGGAATGGCCCAATGGGCGTATTTGAATTCGCTGCCTTCTCTGGCGGAACTAAAGAAGTTGCCAGCGCGCTCACCAAGGTGGCTGGCCTATGTGTTGTAGGCGGGGGAGACTCCGCAGCTGCTGTGCGTGCACTAGGTTTTGCCGATAGCGATTTCGGATATATCTCAACGGGCGGTGGCGCCTCACTTGAGTATCTAGAAGGCAAGGAACTTCCTGGCCTAGTTGCGCTCGGTTTATAAAGGTTTATAAAGGGAATTCAATTTTCAAGCAATCTAATTCGAAAGAGGATAAAAATGCGTAAGCCACTAATGGCCGGTAACTGGAAGATGAACCTCAATCACCTTGAGGCAATTGCAGTTGCGCAGAAGTTGGTCTACAGCCTTGACGATAAAGATTATGACGCAGTAGATGTTGCGATCATTCCGCCATTTACCGATATTCGCTCAATTCAAACTTTGATCGATGGCGATCGTTTGCGCCTGCTTTACGGTGCGCAAGATCTTTCCCCTGAAACAAGTGGCGCATTTACTGGTGATATCAGCGGATCTATGTTGGCGAAACTTGGTTGCACATTTGTAGTTATCGGTCACTCTGAACGCCGCGCTATTCACAAAGAGAGCGATGCGATCGTTAATAAGAAGATTAAAGCGGCCCTTGCTAATGAACTAACTCCAATTTTCTGTTGTGGTGAAGAATTACCTATCCGCGAAGCTGGTACACATGTTGAGCATGTACTTGCTCAAGTTCGTGCTGGCCTTGCCGGATTTACCAAGCCAGAGTTAAAAAAGATTGTGATTGCATACGAACCAGTATGGGCAATCGGCACTGGTAAGACTGCAACACCAGAGGATGCCCAAGAAGTTTGTGCTGCGATTCGTGCTGAGGTCGCCAAGATTGGCTCACCTGAGATTGCAGATAATATGCGCATTCTTTATGGCGGTTCCGTAAAGTCTGCAAATATCGCAGAGATCATGAAGAAGGACGATGTAGATGGTGCGCTAATCGGCGGCGCCAGCCTAGATCCAGAAGAATTGGCAAAGATCGCCCGCTATCACCGCGGTGAATAAGCCTAAAGAGCG
>CAJAFH010000189.1 GCA_903939005.1 uncultured Actinomycetes bacterium
TCATCGCCACCAAGATTGTTATCGCCATTAGTTGCTTTAACTTCAACAACGCCATCACCGATTTCAAGAAGTGATACGTCGAAAGTTCCGCCACCTAAGTCGAAAACTAAAATTGTTTGTTCTTGATCACCTTTATCAAGACCGTATGCAAGTGCTGCAGATGTTGGCTCGTTGATAATGCGAAGCACATTTAAACCAGCAATTTCGCCAGCTTCTTTAGTTGCTTGACGTTGTGCATCGTTGAAGTAAGCCGGCACGGTAATAACCGCATCAGTTACAGTTTCGCCAAGATATGCCTCAGCATCACGTTTTAGCTTCTGCAATACACGTGCTGAAATTTCTTGTGCGGTGTATTTCTTGCCATCAATATCAATTGTCCAATTAGTACCCATGTGACGCTTTACTGAACGAATAGTTCGATCAACATTTGTTACTGATTGACGCTTCGCAACTTCACCGACTAGTACTTCGCCATTCTTAGCAAAAGCCACAATCGATGGAGTAGTGCGTGCACCTTCGGCGTTAGCGATAACCGCTGGCTCGCCGCCTTCTAGAACGGAAACACAGCTGTTGGTGGTTCCAAGGTCGATTCCTACTGCTCTGGCCATTTTCATTGCTCCTATTTCTTCTTATCTATTCCCGCTTGTTTGGAGCCTTTCGCGGCTCCAGGCTCCGCTTATCAGCGGGACATGAGTCGATCATACACAAATACTTGAGTCGGGGCGACTCAGGTTTCTATAGGGCGTAACCCACAGCCCTAGGAACTTATTCCCACCCAATTTTCCCTTTACCCTGAGCCACATGACGCTAACGCTCGCCTTAATGATCGGTGCCTATGGCATCACGGTCGTTGCTTTAACCCTGCTGGCAATTCGGGTTCGCCAACTAATAGGTATTTATAAAAAAGGCGCAGCTGACCCAACCCGTAGCGGCAATCGTGGAGCGCGACTTAAGAATACGCTGAAAGAAACTCTTGGCCACACCAAGATGCTTAATTTCACCGCAACTGGAATTGCGCACTGGTTTGTGATGATCGGTTTTGGCGCGCTATTCGGAACGCTGGTTCAGGCTTACTTCTTAATTGTTAATCAACGTTGGGCACTGCCAGTAATTGGGCACCTTTGGCCATATGAATATTTTGTTGAGCTAATTACCTGGTTAACCGGAATTAGCATTGTGGCGCTAATACTTATCCGCCAATTCACTCGCTTCTTTCACAAAGGGCGCACCTCTCGTTTCTTAGGTTCCGGAAACTGGAAGGCGTATTACGTCGAGGCGACAATTCTTGCCATCGTGTTCTGTGTTATCGCATTACGAGGGCTTGAAGGCGCACTTTCTGAAGAAACAACTCGCAATCGTCATTACATCACCACTTGGTGGATTGCGGAAATGTTTAAAGAGTTATCACTTGGTCAAATCACAACTTCGATTCAGGTAATTGCTGCGGTAAAGATTTTTGTATCGATGCTCTGGTTTGTGGTTATTGCAACAAACTTCACAATGGGAATTGCGTGGCACAGATTCTTGGCACCATTTAATATTTTCTTTAAGCGCAATGCTGATGGCAAAAATTCACTTGGCCCGTTGCCTGAAATGCTGTCACACGGCAAGCCAGTTAACTTTGAAGACCCAGCCGAGGATGACGTCTTTGGACTTGGAAATCGCGGCGACATTTCTTGGAAAGGTCTGCTCGACATGACTTCATGTACCGAGTGTGGCCGTTGCCAATCGCAATGCCCTGCTTGGCACACTGATAAACCGCTATCGCCAAAGCTATTGATTATGGCTATGCGTGATCACGCCATGTCCAAAGTAGTTGAAAATGAAGTATTAGTTGGTGAAAACGCTCCGATTTCACTTGATGTGCTTTGGTCTTGCACTACTTGCGGTGCTTGCGTAAATGAATGTCCAGTAGATATCGAACACGTTGACCACATTGTAAATATGCGCCGCTTTCAAGTTTTAGTTGAATCAGAATTTCCAACTGAACTTGGCGGAACATTCCGTAATTTGGAAAAAGCTGGTAACCCTTGGGGTGCCAATCGCAATGATCGTGAATCTTGGATTGCCGAATGTGATTTCCCAATTAAAGTTGTTGAAGGCGTACTACCTGATGATGTGGAATATCTCTTCTGGGTTGGTTGTGCTGGTGCATACGAAGAACGTGCCAAGAAAACAACTAAAGCAGTTGCTGAATTACTTCATATGGCCGGCGTTAATTTCGCAGTTCTAGGAAAGCGCGAGACCTGTACCGGAGACCCGGCACGTCGAAGTGGAAATGAATTCCTCTATCAAGTCCTATCGCGCGAGAACATCGA
>CAJAFH010000190.1 GCA_903939005.1 uncultured Actinomycetes bacterium
GTTTGGCTATCGACCACATCAGACGGCAGGGTCATTGAGGTCGTGGCTGGAAACTCAAGGCCGTAGGCACTTGGTTGCAAGATTGCGAAACCTAAGAAAGCAGCCACAGTTGTCCAGATCGCTAATGCGCGACGGGAAGAGTTCAAATGTAAACCCACGGTGACTCCTTTCCTTTTCCTATAAATCTCACCTGGTCGGGTGAGTAACAGGGTTTAGACTGGCAAGGCGCACTGACATCGGCAAATTTAAATACGCGTGAGTCGCAAATTCTAAGGATTGACAGATAGGCCACAGTTGTAAAAGTGCAGGTCACCTAGGCGGAAGTCCGAAATGTCCGAAATGTGAGTGTGACATTAAAAGAGGGCTCTTTTTAGGCACCTCGCTGAGCCAGCCGACTAGCTAGGAATTGGGCCTTCGAGGAGCTCAGTTACAAGGGCGGCAATCGGAGAGCGCTCTGATCGAGTCAGGGTCACGTGGGCGAAGAGCGGGTGGCCTTTCAAAGTTTCGACCACGGCAACGACGCCATCGTGGCGGCCAACTCGCAAGTTATCGCGTTGGGCAACGTCGTGGGTCAGGATCACTCGCGAAGATTGGCCGATGCGCGAGAGCACGGTGAGCAGAACTCCGCGTTCGAGCGACTGGGCTTCATCGACAATTACAAAAGAGTCGTGCAGCGAACGGCCGCGAATGTGAGTTAGCGGCAGAACTTCGATTAGCCCGCGGTCAATAATTTCATCGATGACTTGTTGGCTAACTAGCGCACCTAAAGTATCGAAAACGGCTTGGGCCCAGGGTGACATTTTTTCGCCTTCACTACCTGGCAAGTAGCCCAGCTCTTGACCGCCAACTGGATAGAGCGGGCGGAAAATTACTACCTTCTTATGTAACCGCTTCTCCATAACTGCTTCGAGTCCGGCGCAAAGAGCTAGTGCGCTCTTGCCAGTTCCGGCGCGACCACCGAGAGAAACGATGCCGATATCTGGGTCCAGCAAAAGATCAAGGGCAATTCTTTGTTCGGCGCTACGACCATGCAGACCAAAGGCGCTGCGGTCACCCCGAACTAATTGCAATTGCTTATCGACGGTAACGCGGGCTAACGCGCTGCCCTTTTCGGAATGCAAAACGATGCCGGTATGCACTGGCAATTGGTGGGCGACTTCATGGTCGGCGCGATCAGTGGCATAGAGGTCATCGATTATTTGGTGGCCGACATCGATCTCTTCGATGCCAGTCCAGCCGCTATTGGAAACTGTCTCGGCGCGATATTCCTCGGCCTCAACGCCAACGGCCGATGCCTTAACTCGAAGTGGCAAATCTTTAGTAACTAAAACAACTTTTTTGCCATCTGACATTAAATTCTTAGCGATCGCCAAAATGCGCGAATCATTGGTGCCATCGCGCAAGAAACCGTGAGGCAGTGAACTCAAATCGGTGTGGTTGAGTTCGACCGAAAGGGTGCCGCCTTCAGGAGTAATTTTAAGTGGGCGATCTAGGCGGCCATGGGTAATTCGTAAATCATCTAAATATCGCAATGCTGCACGCGCAAAATAGCCCAATTCTGGGTGGTCGCGCTTGGTTTCAAGTTCACTAATTACCGCCACCGGAATGATGACCTCGTGTTCGGCAAATCGGCCTAACGCGGCCGGATCGGCGAGCAGAACGCTGGTATCTAGGACATAAGTTTTTCTATCCGCAGCGCTCAAGAAATTCCTCGCATTTCAAGTAGAGGTCATATTTAGTTGTTATAGGCGATGTGCAAACGCTAGAACTGCGGTGAAAGATATTGCTTTCGACACGCGGTCGAGAAAAGTTAAATCTAAATGACTACTTACCTAGGCGACGATGACGGGTTGAGTAAGAACGAAGAGCTCTTAAGAAATCGACTCGGCGGAAATCTGGCCAATAAGCTTCGCAGAAATAATATTCAGATTGTGCGCTCTGCCACAACAAGAATCCGCCAAGACGTTGTTCGCCAGATGTTCTAATTAATAATTCGGGGTCAGGTTGGCCAGCGGTGTAGAGATATTTAGCAATCTCATCGGCTGAGATATTTTCAGCTGCAGCTGCCAAATCGTGGCCATCGTTTTTTTCAGCAGATAAGTAACTCTTGACTGCATCAACAATTTCGCGACGGCCACCGTAACTAATTGCCACGTTTACTTCTAAGCCATCGCTGCGAATTGGCTTAAGTGAGGCTAGCTTGGTGGCCAGCCATTCTGGTAGTAAATCAAGGGCGCCGACCGCTTTAATATTCCAGCGACCAGTTGCTGATAGTTCATCAACGGTATTGCCAATAATTTCTAAGAGCGCAGTTAACTCTTCATCAGTTCTCTTGAAATTATCAGTTGAAAGCAGCCACAGCGTTACAACTTTTACTTCAGCCTCTTCGCACCAGCCTAAGAATTCGACAATTTTGTTAGCACCGGCGCGATGGCCGTGGGCAGGTGTTGATCCGCCTAAGCTTTCCGAATTAGCTTTAGCAAAGCGACGGTTTCCATCGAGAATTACGCCCACATGTTGCGGGGTCTGAGAAAAATCTAGGTCGCGGACAATGCGCCACTCATAAAATGGGTAGAGCCACCCTTTGATCTCTTTACGAAGTTTGTCGAACAACTCTGCGCTCCAATACAAATGAAGCCACCGGAAGAGTTCCAGCAAGAATCATCCAGATTAATCCCA
>CAJAFH010000191.1 GCA_903939005.1 uncultured Actinomycetes bacterium
ACGATCTTGGGCTTTATGGGCGACAATAAGATTCAGTGGTTTGAGCAACAAGGTGCTGCGCGAGCTGCGGTCTTGTTAGTTAACTTATGGCTGGGTTTCCCATATATGTTCTTGATCTGTACTGGTGCTCTACAAGCTATTCCAAATGACTTAACTGAAGCAGCCGGAATTGATGGCGCTTCACCTTGGAAGATTGTTAAATTGATTAAGTTGCCATTGCTATTGGTTTCGCTAGCTCCACTCTTGATCGCATCGTTTGCTTATAACTTCAATAACTTTGGTGCCATTTATCTACTCACGGGTGGTGGGCCGTTCTTAGACCCAACCCTTAAAGTCGAGGCCGGTGCCACCGATATCTTGATTACTTTCGTCTACCGAATTGCGTTTAGCCGTTCAGTTGGCGCTGATTACGGTTTAGCGAGTGCGTTCTCGGTACTGATCTTCTTGATCATCGGTTCGATTTCCTACTTTAGCTTTAAACGTACTCGTGGACTTGAGGAGCTAACCCAATGACAACCATGACTGTTAAGACTTTAAAGCACGACAAAGCAAAACGTGGTGGAATCATTCGCTGGTTTAGACAAGTGGGCTGGAAACACTTAATTGGTCTCTTCGTTATTGCTTTTTCCACTTTCCCATTGCTTTATATTCTCTCAACCTCATTAACTCAGATGGGTAATATTGAGAACTACACCTTGTTCCGCCAATTTTATTTAGGAAATTACACGGATCTATTAAAGTCTTCAGATTATCCATTTGTAATTTGGATGAAGAACACGTTAATTCTTGCTGGCGTGACAGCTGTAATTAGCGTATTTATCAGTGCGTTGGCTGCATTTGCATTCTCTCGCCTGCGATTCAATGGCCGACGAGCTGGTCTATTGTCACTTATTTTGATTCAGATGTTCCCGTCAATTCTTGGTTTGGTTGCGGTTTACGGAATCTTGAGCAAGCTAACTGACTATGTTCCGGCAATCGGACTCGGAACTAAAGCTGGTTTGATTTTGATTTATCTAGGTGGCTCGCTTGGTGGCGGAACTTACTTAATGTACGGCTTCTTTAATACGATTCCAAAGGAACTCGATGAAGCAGCCAAAATTGATGGCGCTACACATACTCAGATCTTCTTCAAGATTATTTTGCGCCTGGTTGCGCCAGTGCTCGCGGTTATGGCGCTGCTTTCATTCATCGGAACTTTCGGTGATTATGTATTGGCCTCAATTGTTTTCAATACAAATGAGCAATACACAGTCGCCGTTGGATTGCAGTTACTACTAGCTGATCCATGGACAAAGAACTGGGCGATGTTTGCAGCAGGTGCGGTAATGGCATCAACACCTATCGTGATTCTCTTTGTATCGCTACAGAAGTACATCACCAACGGTCTTACTGGCGGCGCAGTTAAGGGTTAAGCCTGTAACCAAACTGTAGTTTCACCCGGTACTTGGCTACCAGCTAGTGGTTGGCTGCTGAGTAAAACTTTTCCGTTTGGGAGCTTTACTGGTGATTTACCAAAATTAGTAAATGATTGCCAGCCATTTGGACGAGCAAAGTGAAGCACTTTGCGGTTCCAGTTAAAGATAAATTTTATTTCTTCGGCACACTGCAAGCCTCTACGCATTGCAATTGCTGTGCGATAGAGATTAAGCACTGAGTTTGCATTAGCTTCATTGGCTGCTACTGAATACTTTCCAAAATCAGCTGGCATCGGTAGATGCGAACCGCCAGGGCCAAAACCGAAAGAAGAACCTTCGGTAGTCCAAGGCAATGGGATACGGCAACCATCGCGGCTACGAGCTTTGCCTGGGTTTCTAAACCATTGTGGATCTTGCATTGCCTCGCGAGGAGTGTCAGCTACTTCGAATAAGCCGAGCTCTTCGCCCTGATAAAGGTAAGTAGAGCCCGGAAGAGCCAGAATCAACATTGTTGAGGCGCGCGCACGATCGATACCCTGTTTAGCATCAAGGGGTGCTGACTTTCCTTCCGAGATGTACCACTTAACTAAATCTGTTTTATCCGGCAATCCATAACGAGTTGGATGGCGTACTACATCGTGATTAGAAAGCACCCAAGTATTTGAGGAGCCTGATTTATCAGCGCGTTTCATGCTGTTGCTAATTAAGTGCTTAAAGCGCTTGGTATTCCAATCAGCATGTAATAAGTCAAAATTAAAAGCTTGACCAAGCGTTTCTTCTGATGCATATGCACCAAGTCGGTGGGCAGGTGCACTCGCTTCTGCCACTGCAACACGTGGTGGGTCATACTCATTAAATACTTTGCGCCATTCGCGATAGATCTCGTGAACTTCATCGCGATCAAAGAGCGGATCGCTGCCATCAGGTTTTTTAGGATCAATATCCATGGTGTCGCGTGCAGGTAGCCCATCAGAAAAATCTTTAGTTAGCGCGTGCGCCACATCGATACGGAAACCATCGACGCCGCGATCTGACCAGAAGCGCAACGTTTTGATAAAGTCATCGCGAACTTCTTGGTTATCCCAATTGAAATCTGGTTGTTCTGGTGCAAATAAATGTAAATACCATTGACCCGGTGTGCCATCTGGTTCGGTAACGCGAGTCCAGCCCGTTGGGCCGAAGTGGCTAACAAGTTCAGATGGGCGGATATCGCCATTTTCGCCAATGCCATCGTGGAAGATATAGCGATCGCGTTCTGGTGAACCGCGGCCAGCTTTAAGCGCAGCCTGGAACCATTCGTGCTGATCAGATGAATGATTCGGAACAATATCTACGAAGACTCGAATTTCAACTTTATGTAACTCTTCAATTAACTTATCGAATTCTGCCAAAGATCCAATACGCGGATCTACATTGCGATAATCAGCAACGTCATAACCACCATCAGCTAGCTCAGATGGGTAGAACGGGCTTAGCCACACTGCATCAATACTTAGTGATTTTAAGTATGGGACCCGATCGATCATGCCAGCGAGATCACCAATACCGTCGCCATTTAAGTCAGCGAAGCTTCGAGGATAGATCTGATAAACGACAGCCTGTCGCCACCATTTCTTGTCACCGGCAATAAATTTATAATTAGACATAACCTGCGAAGGCTAACAGAAGCAGTGGAATTATTTGCCGTTTACCATGCGTTGCAGTTTTGGTAACAAAACAGTTATCCATTCTCTATAACCACTTTCATTTATATGTAATTTTAAGATTGGCTCATCGGTCATTACATACTGATCTGCCAGCGATAGCCCATCAGGTGCGACAAAGAGCGGCCATAGATCAATGAATTCAATATCGGAAGGCAAATTAGCTTTAATAAAATTATTAGCAGCAATAACTCTTGGCCGTAAATCAACCCCAGTTGCTTCAACACCCCGAGGCAAGATGGTGTGCAGAATTACTTGAGCACTCGGTGCTTGAGCTTTAAATTCATTTACAATTGCAATAACTCGAGCGCCGACATCTGCACCTTCGCGATTAATCTCGGGATTACCGAAATCATTAGTGCCAATTAATACTGAGATTAGATCAGGGCTACTGGCAACGATTTCTGGAATTGCATCTAGCAAGCCATCAGTAGAACCGCCAGGAACGGCAAAGTTTTTAACTTCAGCAAAATTAATTACTTCAGCCCAATTGCCAGATGCGGTAATGCTGTCACCAGCAAATACGATCTTCAATTAATTAGTTGTGAATCAGTCCGACTGTATGATCCCAGCCAGCAACATCTTCTGGGCGACGTGGTGGCTTTCCAACGTAGCGAGCAGATGGGCGAATTAAACGACCTGTGCGCTTCTGCTCGAGAATATGTGCTGACCAACCTGCAGTACGTGCAGCAGTGAACATTGAGGTAAATAGTGGTGCTGGAACTTCGGCGAAGTCGAGAATGATTGCTGCCCAGAACTCAACGTTAGTTTCTAGAACACGATCTGGTTGACGCTCGCGAAGTTCCTTAAGAGCTGCTTGCTCGAGAGCTTCGGCAACTGCGTAACGAGGTGCGTTAAGTTCTTTTGCAGTACGACGCAATGTGCGAGCACGTGGATCTTCAGCGCGATAAACGCGGTGTCCGAATCCCATTAAGCGCTCTTTGCGATCAAGCAATCCTTTTACATAAGTTTCTGCGTTGCCTGCTTTTTCAACATCTTCAATCATGGTTAGTACGCGTGCTGGTGCACCACCATGAAGTGGGCCAGACATCGCACCGATCGCACCAGAAATTGCTGCTGCAACATCGGCGCCGGTTGATGCAATAACGCGAGAAGTAAATGTTGAAGCATTCATTCCGTGTTCTGCAGCTGATACAAAGTAAGCATCGATTGCGCGAACATGAAGCGGGTCAGGCTCTCCGCGCCAACGAATCATCATGCGCTCAACAACGGTATGTGCTTTATCAATTTCAGAATCTGGAACTGCTGGCGCAACTATGCCCCGCGCTGCTTGTGCTAAATAAGAAAGCACCATTACAGATGTCTGGGCTAGGTTGTCGCGCGCTTCTTCGTCAGAAATATCTAGCAGTGGTTTAAATCCGCGCGCCGGTGCCAACATTGCAATAGCTGATTGCACATCTACGCGCACATCACCAGAGTGCACTGGTAG
>CAJAFH010000192.1 GCA_903939005.1 uncultured Actinomycetes bacterium
AACGGCCGGCACATTTGTGCCGGCCGTTTTGCTTTTTTCAAAGTAGGAAATATTCAAGTAGTTATTACCTCTATGCGCGCCTGGCAGGAATCGAACCTGCGACAACCCGCTTAGAAGGCGGGTGCTCTATCCGACTGAGCTACAGGCGCATTTAATCTCACTTATTACCTGTCAGAGTCTACCGAAGTTAAACGATAGGGTTTCGTCTTATGGCTGAGTTCATTTATACGATGAAAAAGGCGCGTAAAGCGCATGGTGAGAAGGTAATTCTCGACGACGTTACCTTGATGTTTTATCCAGGTGCCAAGATCGGCGTGGTTGGTCCAAACGGTGCTGGTAAGTCAACCGTCCTTCAAATCATGGCCGGCCTTCAGCAGCCTTCTAATGGCGAGGCATACCTAACTCCTGGTTTCACTGTAGGTATCTTGCTGCAAGAGCCAATCCTTGATGAGACTAAGAATGTTATTGATAACGTCAAAGAGGGCGTTGCCGAAACTGTTTCAATGCTTAAGCGATTTGATGAAATATCTGAAGAGATGGCTAACCCTGATGCTGACTATGACAAGTTATTGGCTGAGATGGGCGATCTACAAGAAAAGCTTGATCATCGCAATGCATGGGAACTTGATTCGCAATTAGAACAAGCGATGGATGCCCTCCGTTGCCCGCCAGCAGATGCCGATGTTTCAGTTTTATCAGGTGGAGAAAAACGTCGCGTGGCACTTTGTAAGTTGTTGCTACAGGCACCAGATCTATTGCTGCTTGATGAGCCTACTAACCACTTAGATGCCGAATCAGTGCTTTGGTTAGAACAACACTTAAATAAGTATCCCGGCGCAGTTGTAGCGATTACGCACGATAGGTATTTCCTCGACAATGTGGCCCAATGGATTCTTGAACTAGACCGCGGTCGCGCTTATCCATACGAAGGTAACTACTCAACATACCTTGAAACAAAATCAACTCGTCTAAAAATTGAAGGTCAGAAAGATGCCAAGCGCGCAAAGCGTTTGACTGAAGAACTCGAATGGGTTCGCATGAATGCTAAGGGCCGTCAAACTAAGTCAAAGGCGCGTTTGGCTCGTTATGAAGAGATGGCAGCTGAAGCCGACAAGATGCGTAAGTTGGACTTTGAAGAAATTCAGATTCCACCTGGCCCACGTCTAGGTAATGTGGTTATTGAAGTTAATAACTTATCTAAAGGCTTTGGCGATCGTTTACTAATCGATGATCTTTCATTTACTTTGCCGCGTAACGGAATCGTCGGAATCATTGGCCCTAACGGTGCCGGTAAGACCACACTATTTAAGACTTTAATCGGCATGGAGCAACCTGATTCAGGCGCTGTGAAGATTGGCGAAACCGTAAAGATTTCCTACGTTGATCAGTCTCGTGGCGGCATTGATCCAAAGAAGTCACTCTGGGAAGTTGTCTCAGACGGTCTTGATTACATCAAGGTGGGCAATGTTGAAATGCCTTCTCGTGCATACGTTTCAGCATTTGGTTTTAAAGGCCCAGATCAACAGAAGCCTGCTGGCGTGCTTTCCGGTGGTGAACGTAACCGCTTGAATTTAGCGCTAACTCTAAAAGCTGGCGGAAACTTACTGCTTCTTGATGAGCCAACGAACGATTTAGATGTTGAAACCCTTGGTTCACTAGAAAATGCGTTACTTGAATTTCCTGGTTGCGCTGTGGTTATCTCGCACGATCGTTGGTTCCTTGACCGCGTAGCAACTCATATCTTGGCTTATGAAGGTGAATCAAAGTGGTTCTGGTTTGAAGGAAACTTCGAATCCTATGAAGAGAATAAAATCTCTCGTCTAGGTTCTGAAGCTTCTCGTCCTCACCGCGCTACCTATCGAAAGTTAACTCGTTAATGCGCCACTTAACTAAAGCTCATGTGCGCTGGGATGATCTCGATGGTTTTGGCCATGTAAATAACGCAACTTATTTAACTTACATCCAAGAAGCTCGTGCTAATTTCACTTGGTATTCGCGTAAAGAAGCCGGGTTGGAACCAGTTTTTTCTGACATGGTGGTTGGTCGCGCCGAAGTAGATTTCATCGTGCCCATTTATGAAGGCGGCTTTGATTTAGATGTGGCAATTTGGGTGGCCAAGATTGGCAACTCATCATTTGATTTAGTTTATGAATTATCTAGCCCACTTGGCTTACATGCACGTGGTCGCACAGTTCAGGTAGCCGTATCAATGGAAACCAAGAAATCACGGCCGCTAAGGCAAGAAGAGCGTGACTTTTTAACGGGATACCTAGAGGCTTAAGCAATGCAATTAGCGCCACGATCGACACGTCTTTGGTGGCGCGATGCCGTTACTTATCAAATCTATATTCGCTCATTTGCCGATAGCAATGGCGATGGCATTGGTGACATCAACGGAATTCGTTCGCGTCTGCCTTACTTAAAAGAACTCGGCATTGATGCAATCTGGATTACTCCTTGGTTTCCTTCCCCGCAGAAAGATCATGGTTACGACGTAGCCAATTACTTTGATATCGAACCTGATTACGGCACGTTAGCTGATGCCAAAGCGCTT
>CAJAFH010000193.1 GCA_903939005.1 uncultured Actinomycetes bacterium
CTGGGGTGTGCGCCGCAACTACGCGTGCATTTCCATGCAGTGGGTCGTTAGTGGTTACAACATCTGAAATTAGTGCGCCCTTCTTTTCCACAATGCGTTTCATGGCACCATCTAAATCAGGAGTAACAAATGACCAGCCCATATGTCCAAGTACTTGACCTGGACGCTGTTGTGCACGTGTATCGGCGCGCGGTGGCAGATCATGCACGTGAATTAATTCGATGCGGGCGGTTTTGCTGCCGGCCACAAATGCCAAGCGAACATTTGAACCTTGGGGCAACTCAGCAATTAAGTTAACGCCATCTTGCACGAACGAAACGTCATACCAAATGCTCATTCCAAGACCTTCGGGGCCAAAGAAATCTTTAGCTAGTTCAACATCTTTAACGCCGCAAACAACTGAAGTTAATTCAGTGTAAGGAAGTTTCGGATTATTGCCCCACGCATGTGTTGGGCGCTCATTAGTTGCTTCGACGAAAACAATGTCGGTGCCCTCTGGGCCCCAACAGAAACCTTCAGTAATCTCAATTACTTTATCGCCAAAAGGCACACCGTAAGCCTGCGGTAGCGCCGGCCATTGCCAACCTTTAGGAAATAGTTGTGAATGCGTAGCCATAACATCGCGGGTGTAGAGATCTAGGGCGTGATAGCCCCACTCGCTGGTGTGCGGATACTTTGGCGGTAGCGATGAAGAGTTGGGAGTTTTCACGAACCAATCTTGACCGGTATCAGCACCTGCTGGTGCCATCTGCCAAGCTTGAATTTCGCCATCGACTTTATAAAGTGCTTTGGCAGTGGCCGCGTTTATTACGCCACTATCAATTACTTCGTAACCTAATTCATCACGCCAGAAACCCAGATGGATATCTACATCGTGAACTCCGACTAGCGCTGCTGTTACCCCATCGACAAATGGTGCGCTAGTCACGATTAACTCGCAGTACCAAGGTAGGCCTCTGCAACACGAGGATCGTTGATTAAGTCTTTTGACTTGCCTTCGATTTTCACTGAACCACGTTCGAGTATGTAAGCACGTTGCGCCAATTGCAGAGCCAAACGGGCTTGCTGTTCAACTAACAAAATAGTTAAACCTTGTTCAGCATGCAGGCGCTTTAGATACTTAAACATTTCAAGTACTAGCTGCGGTGCTAAACCAAGACTTGGTTCATCGAGCATCAAAATCTTTGGGCGTGACATAAGTGCGCGGGCAATTGCGAGCATCTGAGCTTCGCCACCTGAAAGAGTTCCGGCTGCTTGCTTATGGCGTTCTTTCAAACGTGGGAACAAGCCATACATATCTTCAATTGATTGCGTGGTTTCGACGCGATGCTTGCGACGCACGAAGGATCCGAGTTGCAGATTTTCTTCAACGCTATGGTCAGGGAAAATCTGACGACCTTCTGGAACATGTCCGATACCTAGTGCTGTGCGCTTGTGGCCAGGCACCTTGTTAATCTCAACACCATCAAAGAAAATCTTGCCCGCAGCTGGGCGCATCAAGCCAGATGTGGCACGTAGGGTTGTGGTTTTACCGGCGCCATTGGCACCTAGTAGAGCAACAAATTCACCAGTTTTAACTTCAATCGAAAGGTTATCGAGTGCCTTTGCACCACCATAAGTGATTGTTAAGCCTTCAATGCGTAAGTCGCTCATGCTAACTCCTTCGAGAA
>CAJAFH010000194.1 GCA_903939005.1 uncultured Actinomycetes bacterium
ATCTTTGATTCTGGCGTCGGCGGATTAACTGTGGCTCGGGCAATTCTTGATCAATTACCAAATGAATCCACTCTTTATATCGGCGATACAGCGCGCGGACCATATGGCCCACGCCCATTGGCCGAAGTTCGTGAGTTTTCCCTAGAGCTAATGGATTTTCTAGTTGCCCAAGGTGTAAAAGCAATTGTGATTGCATGTAACACCGCAAGTGCTGCCATGTTGCGCGATGCTCGCGAGCGTTACTCGATTCCGGTAATTGAAGTAATTCAACCTGCTGTTCGTCGCGCCGTTGCAGCAAGTCGCACGGGACGAATTGGCGTAATCGGAACCAGAGCAACTATTGATTCAGCGGCTTACTTAGATGCATTTGCTGCAGCGCCACATTTAGAGATCACCTCAATTGCTTGCCCTCGCTTTGTTGAATTCGTCGAACGCGGCGAAACTTCCGGAGCTGAAATCACAAAGATTGCTAAAGAATATTTAGCCGAAGTTATGAAAGCCGATGTTGATACTTTAGTTCTGGGCTGCACGCACTACCCACTGCTAACTGGTGTCATTTCATATGTAATGGGCAATAACGTTTCACTAGTTTCTAGCGCCGAAGAAACTGCCAAAGATCTATATCGCATCTTGGTGGAAAGTGATTCCTTACGCACTGATAACAGCACACCAGCAACACATCGTTTCCTAGCTACTGGCGATGCTGCTGCTTTTGAAACGTTAGCACGACGATTCTTAGGCCCAGAAGTTGGTCAAGTAGAACATCAATCGCTAACTTAAGTTCAAACTAAATTTAATAAAACTAAATATTCACTAACTAAGACGGAGACGACTGAGGAAATGATGACAACCACACGTAATGATGGCCGGGCAGTAACTGATCTGCGCGAAATAAAGATCACTCGCAACTGGCTTGATCACGCTGAAGGCTCCGTATTAGTTGAGTTCGGCAAAACCCGCGTTCTCTGTGTTGCCTCATTTTCACCAGGTGTTCCGCGTTGGTTAAAAGACAGCGGTACTGGCTGGGTTACTTCGGAATATGCGATGTTGCCTCGTGCAACTCATACCCGTTCTGATCGCGAAAGTGTTAAAGGCAAATTAGGTGGTCGCACGCAAGAGATTTCTCGTTTAGTTGGACGATCATTGCGAGCAGTAATTAACACCAAAGAACTTGGCGAAAACACGATTGTGATTGACTGCGATGTTTTGCAAGCCGATGGCGGAACTCGCACTGCTGCAATTACTGGTGCCTATGTTGCGCTAGCTGATGCAATCGCCTGGGCAAAGAGTCAAGGTCACATTAAAGCAACTGCTAATCCGCTATCTGATTCAGTCGCAGCGGTAAGCGTTGGCATAGTTGGTGGCGTTCCAATGCTTGATCTTTGCTATGAAGAAGATGTGCGCGCTGATACCGATATGAATGTGGTTTGCAGTGGCGATGGCAGATTTATTGAAGTGCAAGGCACTGCCGAAGGTGTTCCTTTTGATCGCGATCTACTAAATCAATTATTAGATCTAGCTGTTGCTGGTTGCAAAGATTTAGGAAAGCATCAAGCCGCGGCTCTAGCTAAGTAATATTTACAGAACGAACAAGTTAAGAAATTGTTTTTAGAAAGCCGCTAGGGGAGCAACGATGAAAGATTTAGTTTTAGCTACACGCAATAAAGGCAAGATTGAAGAATTCCGACGCATCCTCGATGAGTTAGCGCCCGGAAGTATTCGCTTGCTTGGGCTAGAAAAATTCCCAGAAACAAGTGATGTCGAAGAAACTGGCGATACTTTCGAAGAGAACGCGCTGCTTAAAGCTCGTTCAATTTGTGCTGAAACCGGGCTACCAGCGATAGCCGATGACAGTGGCCTCTGCGTTGAAGCACTCTATGGCGCACCCGGAATTTATTCGGCGCGATTCGCCGGTACGCATGGTGATGATGCTGCAAATAATGCGAAACTTTTGCAAGAGTTAATTCATGTGCCCGATGGAAAAAGAACTGCTTACTTCATTTGCGTTACCGCGCTGGTAATGCCCGATGGCCGCGAAACCACCCGCGAAGGGCGTTTTTACGGGGCTATCGGCCACGAACCGGTCGGTAAGAATGGCTTTGGGTATGACCCGCTATTCCAGCCCGATGGATTAAGTATTTCCAGCGCACAAATGAGCGCTTCCGATAAAGATGCCATCAGCCATCGCGGA
>CAJAFH010000195.1 GCA_903939005.1 uncultured Actinomycetes bacterium
CAAGAACAAACAATTTTAGTTTTCGACTTAGGTGGCGGAACTTTCGACGTATCACTTCTTGAAATCGGTGATGGCGTTGTTGAAGTTAAAGCAACTAATGGCGATAACAATCTTGGTGGCGATGATTGGGATGACGCACTTGTGCAACACCTAGTTAAAACTTTTGCTGCTCAATCAGGTATCGATCTAGCAAAAGATAAGATGGCGATGCAACGTGTTCGTGAAGCTGCTGAAAAAGCAAAGATCGAACTCTCATCATCACAGCAAGCATCAATTAACTTGCCATACATTACAGTTGATGCTGAAAAGAACCCATTGTTCTTAGATGAAACAATTACTCGCGCACAGTTTCAATCGCTAACTGCAGATCTACTTGATCGTTGCAAGAAGCCATTCCAGGCGGTTCTAAAAGATGCCGGAATTCCAATTGCTGATATCGATCACGTAGTTCTAGTTGGCGGTTCAACTCGTATGCCAGCAGTAGTTGATCTAGTTCGCGAACTTACTGGCGGAAAAGAGCCAAATAAGGGCGTAAACCCCGATGAAGTTGTTGCCGTTGGCGCAGCTCTCCAAGCCGGTGTTTTAAAGGGTGAAGTTAAGGATGTTCTACTTCTCGATGTAACACCTCTATCTCTTGGTATCGAAACCAAGGGTGGTGTTATGACTAAGTTGATCGAGCGCAATACAACTATCCCAACTAAGCGCAGCGAAATCTTTACAACAGCTGATGACAACCAACCAGCTGTGCAGATTCAGGTATTCCAGGGTGAGCGCGAAATGGCGGCTTATAACAAGAAGCTCGGCATGTTCGAACTAACTGGACTGCCACCTGCACCACGTGGAGTCCCACAGATTGAAGTTGCTTTCGACATTGATGCTAACGGCATCGTGCATGTATCAGCTAAAGATCTTGGTACCGGCAAAGAACAGAAGATGACCATCACCGGTGGTTCATCTCTTTCCAAAGAAGAGATTGATCGCATGATGAAGGATGCGGAATCACACGCCGAAGAAGATCGTAAGCGCAAAGAAGAAGCTGAGATCCGCAACAACGGTGATTCACTTCTTTACCAAACCGAGAAGTTCTTAAAAGATAACGAAGATAAGTTCACCGAAGGCGAAGCTGCCGAGAAGAAAGCTGAGACAGAAACCGAACTTGCTGTACTTAAGAGCGCTCTTGAAGGCAATGATCTTGAGGCAATCAAGGCGGCAACTGAAAAAGTTGCAACCGTCAGCCAATCTCTAGGCGCTGCACTTTATGCAGCAACAGCTGCAACCCAAGGTGATTCAACACCGAGTGAAGATGGCGTAGAAGACGCCGAGATTGTCGATGAAGGAAAGTAATTGACTTCAGAAACTCAAGAGAATATCGAGCCGGCTTTAGAAGAAGTTGGTTTTGAACATCCAGAGGCGGGTCAAGAAATTGACCCGCTTGCTGTGATGACTGCTGACTTACAACGCCTGCAAGCTGAATATGCCAATTACCGTAAGCGAGTTGAGCGAGATCGCGCAGTTGCTTCCGAAATCGCAATTGCATCAGTATTAAATGAGCTATTACCCCTATTAGACGGGCTTGATAGAGCAGCTGAGCATGAAGAGTTAACTGGTGGATTTAAGGCAATTGCTGATCAGTTGGCTTCAATAACTTCACGAATTGGGCTAGAAAAGTTCGGTGAAGCCGGTACCGAATTTGACCCACAGATTCATGATGCGCTTATGCATGAAACTTCAGCAGATGTCTTAGTGCCTACGGCTAGCAAAATTTTGCAGTCTGGGTATAAATTCAAAGATCGTATTTTGCGTCCAGCCAGCGTCGCAGTAACAGATCCAGCAGGAGAGTAACCAATGGCAGCGCGTGATTTATACGAGAAGGATTTCTATAAAATCCTGGGCGTATCAAAGAACGCACCTGCTGATGAGATTAAAAAGAAGTATCGCTCGCTCGCTCGTGAGCTACACCCAGATAAAAACAAAGGCGATGTAAAACTCGAAGAACAGTTCAAGGCTGTTTCAGAGGCTTACGACATTCTGGGTGATGATAAAAAGCGTGCCGAATACGACGAAGCTCGTTCACTTTATGAAAAAGGTGGGATGCGCGCACCTATGGGTGGCGGTAATTACCAAGGTGGCGATTTCGGAGATATTTTTGGTGGCGGAAACCCACAAGATATTTTCGCAAATCTATTTGGTGGCGGACGTCGTGGTCCGCGCAAGGGCCAGGATCTACAAACCGAAGCCACGATTACCTTTAAAGAATCTATTTTCGGAACTACGTTAGATCTGCGACTTTCTACCGATGGTGGACCGGCACAAAACATCACCGCTCGAGTTCCGGTCGGCGTTAATGACGGCGCAAAGATTCGCGTTAAAGGTAAAGGCGCTCCAGGTGAAGCTGGCCCCGGAGATCTATTCATTTTGCTACACGTAAAGCCACATTCTGTTTTTGCTCGCAAAGGTGAGAACTTAACGATCACTCTGCCAGTTACGTTTCCCGAAGCTGCCCTTGGCGCAGATATTAAAGTTCCAACTCTTACTGGCGATGATGTAACTGTGCGCTTAGCGCCAGGCACCTCAAATGGCCGTGTTTTACGCGTAAAAGGCCGCGGAGTTACTAAAGCTGGCGCAACTGGAGATTTATTAGTTACCGTTGAAGTTCAAGTGCCAAAACGCCTGGATCAAAAGGGCGAAGATGCGCTGAAGAACTTTGCCAATGCAACCGAAGGCGAAGATGTGCGAGCTGAATTTAACAGTAAGGCGAATTCATGAACATTGAAACTGATAAGAATCAACCAGATGACGATGCCGGCGTTTATGTAATTTCGGTTGCTGCCGAATTATCTGGCATGCATCCACAAACACTACGTCAATATGATCGAATGGGTTTAGTTTCACCTGATCGCACTAGTGGTCGTAATCGCAGATATTCATTACGAGACATCGCTTCTCTTCGCATGGTGCAACGCTTAGTGGGCGAAGGCATTAATCATGCCGGCATTAAACGGATAATTGAACTTGAATCGGCGATGGCTAACATGGCACTCGAAGTTGCCAAGCTACGAATTGAAGTTGACGCGCTTATTGAAGCTAATCCGCCTAAGGGCTTAAGTGTTCGTAAAAAACAACCAGTAATTCTCTACGAAGAAGAGCAGTAGTTAGAAGTATTGGCCTTTGCTTTTCCAGCCGGTTAATATTTTTTCACTAGGTGTCTTCAAAACATCTTCTAGTACCGCGGAATAAATATCCCGGAAATCTGTAGTTACAGCTAAATCACCATTTACTAACTTTGATAGCGATGGCTGATCACCATAGAAACCACCCTTGACGCGATCGCCAATTAAAAATACTGGGCCCGCAGTACCGTGATCGGTACCTTGCGAAGCATTTCCTTTAACACGACGACCAAATTCGGAGTAAACCATCATGACAATATCTTTACCGCGTGAAGTATTTTTCATCTGACTGGTAAATCTAGAAAGTGCAGTCGATACCGTGCCGAGTAACTCAGCTTGAGCATTTGCTTCATTTGCATGAGTGTCAAAACCACCAAGAGAAACTGACCAAACTCGCGTTGGCGAGCCTGCTGCAATGAGTTTGGCGACCACATCTAATTGCTGCGCCAAGTTGGAATCTCCGCCAGCATTGCCACCATTTACGGTTGGTAGGTCATCGGCAACAGGTGCTGGCATCTTAAGTACTGGCGTTACCGTATTTGAAACGCTAAATAATGTGCGCATTGAGGTGGCTGCAGCTGCCATAAGTTTGTTATCAGTAGATGCTGCCCTTGCAAGCTTCTGACAATCTTTGGCAAATGTGCCAGTAGGAATTACTAATCCACCAAGCGGTAGCGCAGAACCTGATCGCTTATCGCCCGCTAGAAGCGGTGGCAATACTGAACCCAAACTAATTGCCAACATTGGATCTACTTCTTGTGATTCAACCCAACGTCCTAACCAACCACTGCTTAAGCGCGCAACAGGAGCACCGCTTTGCCAAATTGCCATAGATGTGAAATGAGAACGATCAGGTTTCGGATAACCGACGCCGCGGACAATCGCAACTTTCTTCTGATCCCACATAGTTTTAATCCCGGTCATAGCTGGGTTTAAACCCAATTGATCATCTAACTTTAAAACTTTTTCTGGCGCATATGAAATATCTGGTCGCATTGAAAAGTAAAGCGGATCGGTATACGGAACAACGGTGTTAAGTCCATCGTTGCCGCCATAAAGAGTAACCATAATTAAAATTGGCGTACCCAGCGGAAGTGGTCGAGTTTGCGCAGCGTGGGCAATATCTTCCATAGTTAACAGTGGGGCAGCTGCACCAACTGCGGCAGCACCAGAAAGTTGTAAGAATTTACGTCGACTTAAAGTATCCATTTGCAGCCTCCTATGCGCTAACTACATATTCCGGACTGCAAATTGCTAATTGCAGTAATTGAGCAGGACTTGTTTTGACGCCATCTAGAGCTAACCGCGTGCGATTACTAAATGCCAAAATACCTAATTCATCTTGTAGCCAAGCAACTCGCTTATTAGGTGCGATCGCTGTTAAAGCACTTAAATCCGCTTGTTTTATCAGCCAAGATGCGAATTGAATTCGGGATTGGGCGCTAGCTGAACTCAGCCAAGCTTCATCTGTGGGCCAGCCGCCAACATTAGGCGGGTTAAAAGGAACTTGAGCCAACTTATCTAAGTAGGCCAACAATTGTGCGGGTGTCTTTAATGCAGATGGTGTTAGTTTTAAGTATCTAGCAACACCAACAAACCATTCAACCGGGGCTTTAACAATTGAATAACTTGGATTACTTAAAATCTGTGAATCAGTTAGTGCGGTAACTAATTTACGAATATCACGGGATTCAAACGACTTTTCTAAAGAATTATCACTTGGCAACTCTAACTGACTAGAAATAAAACGAAACCAAAATCTTTCAGAGATAAACTTGGCATTATCTTTCTGAGCAACTAAATGCGCTGCGGCGCTAGTTCCATTGAAAGTTGTTGAAGAGCCCAAAATAGTTTTAATATTTGGGTCGTATCTTTTGACATTGAAAGTTACTTTTCCAGAAGAGCGTTCAATCTGATATCCGGTAAGCGCTCGTGATAGTTCACGTACATCTGTTTCGGTATATCGATTAACTCCAAGGGTAAATAATTCCATCAACTCGCGAGCTAAGTTTTCATTAGGTGATTTCGAAGTATTTTCTCCACCATCTAACCAAAACTGTAGCGCGCCATCATTTAACAGAGCAGAGGTCATCTCACCAAAATTGCCGAGTGCATACTTACGCAACGTTTGGTTCTGCAAATACATCGGGTAAGCATGATTTAATTTTCCGATTGCAGTTGCCCAATGTCCATGCCAGAACCAAGTCATACGTTCAGTAAGCGCGTGATCTGAAAGAGCCATACGATCAAGCCACCAAAGCGGCAAGTCTTTAATCTGCTGACGAAGTGCAATATTGAATTCAATCAACGCACTTGTTTTTTGATCAGGGCGAATACCTAAATTTGTGATATTTGGTTCAGCTACTTGAGCAGCCCCTGAATCAACGGCAGGTACGCTCAAAAGTGCGGTTTTTGTAGCACTTAGACCACTAGCTAAAGCAGCTTTAAATTCACCAGGGCGTGGTCCAAAACCAAAGCGGTGGTAAAGCCGTGCGATCTCTAGGCGGTCGGTTTCCATAACGGCAAATGTAGGTGATTTCAAACAGTTAGGTAAGGTACAGACATGAACTCACACGAAATTCTCCGAGAAGAGATCCTGAACAAAGCTGTTGTACACGGCAAAGTGATTTTATCTTCCGGAAAAGAGGCCGATTACTACGTTGATTTGCGCCGCGTGACCCTTGATTCGGTAGCCGCCCCACTAGTCGGTGCTGTGATGCTTGAACTAACTAAAGATTTAGATTACGAAGCAGTTGGCGGTTTAACTCTTGGCGCTGACCCAGTAGCAACTGCGATGATGCATGTTGCGGCTCAACAAGGACGCAAATTAGATTCCTTCGTAGTTCGTAAAGCCGAAAAAGCTCATGGACTACAACGTCGCATTGAAGGACCAGATGTAAAAGGTCGCCGCGTTTTAGCAGTTGAAGATACGTCGACTACTGGCGGTTCAGTATTAACTGCAGTTGAAGCGCTACAAGAAGCTGGCGCAATTGTCGTAGGCGTTGCAGTTATTGTTGAACGCGGCGCAAAACCAAAAATTGATGAAGCTGGCTTTGAGTA
>CAJAFH010000196.1 GCA_903939005.1 uncultured Actinomycetes bacterium
GCCCGCTAGCGAACCATTTGAGGCTAAGCGAGCCACACCATCTTTAACGGTTACTTCAAGACCTGCGATTTTGTACGTGCCATCAGTTGAACCCGCGGCCGACATTGCATCGGTAACCATCACAATACGATTTGGTGCAGCTTCAAAAACATCTCGCACTATTTGAGTCGACACATGCTCGCCGTCGAGGATTAATTCCAGACTTACGCGTAATTCACCAATTACCGCACTCGACATGGTGCCTGGGCCGTCAACAACTTTTGGCATGGCATTGTTGAAATGCGTAACAACACTTGCTCCGCGATCAATTGCGGCTTGTGCCGTTGCAGCATCTGATTGCGAGTGACCGATTGCGGCGATTACGCCAGATTTAGCTAGATACTCAATTACTTCTAGTGCGCCATCGAGCTCAGGTGCGATGGTGATCATTTTGATAAAACCCTGACCGGCATCAAGCAAAGTTTGTACTTCAGCAATTGTTGGCGTGCGCAATAGATTTGGATCATGAGCGCCGCAGCGGGCATGTGAAAGATATGGACCCTCTAAGTGAATACCGGCAATTTCCCCGCGCTGCGCAAATGGAACCAACCGCTTAATCTGTGAAATTAAATTTGGAATTGGTTCGGTAACCAAACTGGCTAATCCAGCTACGGTTCCGCCAGCGCGATGGGTAGCAATTACTTGGGTAATTTCAGAATCTGTCAGACTGGCAAAGTATTTACCGCCGCCGCCGTGACAATGAATATCTACGAAACCTGGGATCAATATTCCTTCGTAGCGAAGATCATATTCCGGCGTTGTTCCACTATTAATCGAGCGAATTACGCCATCTTCGATCTCTAGCCATACCTCTTTCTGCAGTTCTTGATCGATAAGCACGGTGGCTGCAGAGATGATCACTTAGCAAACTTATGGGTTTGAGGTAGTCAGGTCAAGAATCTAGTGAAACAGTAGTTGTTTAATGCCCTTTCCTCTGCCTATTCTTAGCGCACTAGAGAGGCGATCATGACTATTGATTCAAATGAACCAGAGCTAGGACTTTTGCGCACCGAACAAGTTGACGCGAAGTTCCAATTGCTCGATGTCATGTCGATTTCTGAACTTTTGCAAGCAATGAATGAAAGCGATACCGAAGTTCCTAAAGCAGTTAATGCAATTTTACCTCGCATTGAAAAAGCAATTGATGCAGTCGTAGATCGCATGTTACAAGGTGGTCGACTGATTTATTTGGGTGCCGGCACATCTGGTCGTCTTGGTGTACTTGATGCAGCAGAGTGTGGGCCAACTTTTTCGGTTAGCACCGACCAAGTAGTTGCATTTATTGCCGGTGGCGATTCAGCTTTGCGGTTACCAGCTGAAGGCGCTGAAGATCGCCCCGAACTTGGTATTGCAGATTTAAAATCTATAAATTTAAAGGCTACTGATTGTGTAGTTGGAATTGCGGCCAGTGGTCGCACGCCTTATGTGCTTGGCGCACTTGATTACGCAAATTCTGTTGGTGCGCTAACAATTGCGATCACCTGTAATCCAAATTCTGAAGCTGGCAAGCGAAGTGCCCATGCCCTCGATGTTGATTCGGGCCCTGAGTTATTGGCTGGATCGACTCGATTAAAATCTGGTACGGCACAAAAGTTAGTTCTTAATATGATTTCAACCGTAACCATGGTTCGCCTTGGTAAGACCTTTGGAAATTTAATGGTTGACCTACAGATCAGCAATGAAAAATTGCAAGATCGTGCAATTCGAATAATCGAGAAAGCAACTGGTGCAACCAGAGCAGCTTCAGCTGCTGCGCTAACTGACTCAGGACATGAAGTGAAAGTCGCGATTCTGATGCTTTTGCTAAATATCGATGCGAATTCTGCCAAAGAACGGCTATCTGCCTCTCAGAATCGAATTCGCCAAGCCCTCACAGACAGCTAGCGTTCAACGCTTAGTAGAGAAAAACGTAGCCAAACTGTTACCCAGTTACGCTTGACCTAGCCTCTTTATACCGATAATTTTCACAGGTCGGGGAAATCCCTGAAGGTTTTTTTCACCATATGAACCAACTCGGGTTCATCCTTGGAAGGAGAAAAGGTGAAGTTAAGCAAGAAGCTCGCAATATTTAGTATCACCACCGCGATGGTTGCTGGAGTTGCATTCGTTGCACCAGCACAAGCCGCATCAAAAGATTTAGCAATTGGTGTGACTCTTGATATCGATAAGTTAGATCCACACACCGCGACAAGTTTTTCAACAGTTCGCATGCTTGGACTTACTTATGGATCATTGGTTGAAGTTGGACCAAAACTTGATATTCGTTCAGGCCTAGCAGCATCATGGGGCTTCAACGCAGATTCAACTGAACTTCGCTTGAAACTTCGGAAGAATGTTAAGTTCCACGATGGTTCAGCATTTGATGCCGAAGATGTGAAAGCATCAATTAACCGAATTCTTGATACCAAGACCACTGCAGCAGCTCGCGCAAATATTGCCACGATTACTTCTGTTACCGGTTCTGGCTTATCTGTTTTGATTAAGTTGAGCGTTCCAAATGCGCCAATTTTGGCCGCACTTGATGGCGTAAATATGTCAATGCTTTCAAGCGATGACATCGCAGCCAACAAAATTGGCAAGACTATAAACGGAACTGGTCCATTTAAATATGTTTCATGGGAACCAGGACAGTCAGTCAAGCTAGAAAAGAATGCAACCTATTGGAAAGCGCCAGTTAAACTAGACACAGTTACCTTCCGCATTATTCCAACAGAGGCTTCAATTTTGGCCGCTTTGAATGCCGGAACAATTCAGTTCTCAGTTTTGACTAGCCCAACTGTTGCACTTCAAGTTGGCAAGAATCTAAATCTTTATCGCACACCTGGCTTGGGCTACGTAACCCTGCAATTAAATGCTCGTGTTGCTCCGCTCAATAAGCTAGATGTTCGTCTAGCCATTCAGTGCGCAATTAACCGTGCTGAAGTAGTTAAGACCGCAGCGTCTGGCGAAGCTAAGGTAGTTGGTCCGATCACAAGCCCTGCTTATGCTTCAGACCCAAATGATCGCCCATGTCCAAACGTAGATCTCGCAAAAACTAAGAAGTATTTAGCTGATGCAGGCTATGCAGATGGATTAACAATTAAGGCAATCGTTTCTCCTACTCAGTATGCAACAGCATCTGGCACAGCACAGAACCTCAAGGCCCAACTTGCAAAAGCTGGAATTAACCTAGAGCTAGATATCCTGGATAACGCAACTTACGTATCACGTTGGTTAGCTGGTGACTTTGCAGCAGCAGTTGCAAACAATGGTGGACGTATCGATCCAGACACCATGTACACCCGTTATTTCCCATCAACCGGAAATCTAAACAAGGTAGCTGGTTATTCATCAGCAACC
>CAJAFH010000197.1 GCA_903939005.1 uncultured Actinomycetes bacterium
AGGACGCGGTGGAGGTGGCATTACTAAGCGGCGTTCTTCAACCACGACTTCAACGGGTGCAATTACTACAGTATTAACACTTACAGTTTGTGATTTTTCATCAACGCTAATTGTGGTTTTAGATCCTGCTTTAGCCGGAAACGGTTTGCCAATTGTTTTACTAGAAGCTGGCTTAGTTGCAGCTGGGCGGGCAACACTGGTCTTGGCCTTTTTAACTGGCGCAGCTTTCTTGGCAGGGGCTGCTTTTTTAGCTACGGCTTTCTTGGCAGGTGCGGCCTTCTTGGCCACAACTTTCTTGACTGGGGCCTTCTTTGCTACAGCTTTCTTCACTGGGGCTGCCTTTTTGGCAGCGGCTTTCTTCACAGCGGGTTTAGCACTTTTTTTGTTAGGCACGCGGGGCACCTTATGCCCAATAAGCGCTAAATGCCACTCGCGCCACCGCGACTCATTCAAAGTAAGGCAAATTTTGGTTGCCAGCCTTTGCTTGGAATAGAATTGCGCCAGGTTCAAAGCGCAATGACCAGGCCATCACCTGAGAGCGTTCCAGAAGAGGCGGCAGCTGCCGCGGTAGAACTGGAAAATGAACGCTAATAAATAAGTGATCTACCGCTTCTCTGGCTGTTTGCAGATAAGCGTTAGATAAGGCGGGTGGTACCGCGGTGATCGCTAAGTTGCGAAACCCGTCCCTCCATTTTCGAAAGTTATGAAGATGGAGAAGTAAATGACATTTCGCGCAATCCCAGCAGCTATTGATCTGCCTGCCATGGAGCGTTCCATCCTGACTTTCTGGAAAGAAAACTCGGTTTTCGAAGAATCAGTTAGCAATCGTGATGGTGCTGATACTTGGACTTTCTACGAAGGCCCACCAACTGCCAATGGTTTACCTGGCACACACCATATTGAAGCCCGCGTATTTAAGGATGTCTTCCCACGTTTTCACACCATGAAAGGTAAACAAGTAATCCGCAATGCTGGTTGGGATTGCCACGGTTTGCCGGTTGAAATTGCAGTTGAGAAAGAACTTGGTTTTGCCGGTAAAGGCGATATCGAAAAATTTGGAATTGCCGCCTTTAACGACAAGTGTCGTGAATCAGTGCAACGTCACGTAGGTGCATTTACTGACATGACTAATCGCATGGGCTTCTGGGTTGATTTCGAAGAAGCGTATTGGACTATGTCACCACAATATGTCGAAAGCGTTTGGTGGAGCTTAAAAGAGATTTGGCAAAAAGGTTTACTCGTACAAGATCATCGTGTTGCACCGTATTGCCCTCGTTGCGGAACTGGTTTATCAGATCACGAACTTGCGCAAGGCTATGAAACTGTTACTGATCCATCGGTATTCGTCCGTTTTCCAGTTACTAGCGGTCCCCTGCAAGAACTAGGCGCAGCACTATTGGTTTGGACAACGACCCCTTGGACCTTGGTATCTAATACCGCGATTGCCGTGCACCCAGAAGTGACATACGTTGTTGCAAAGGTAACAACTGTGCAAGACGAGGTTTCTAGTAGCGAAGTTTTAATCGTTGCCGAGAATCTAATTTCAGCCCTCAAAGGTGAAGTTGAAATCTTGCAGAGCATGTCAGGTAGCGCGCTCGAACACACTAAGTACCAACGTCCATTTGATTTCGTAGAGATTCCAGATTCCCACTTCGTGGTACTGGCAACTTACGTAACAACTGAAGATGGCACGGGTTTAGTGCATCAATCCCCTGCATTCGGTGCTGATGACTTAGCGGTCTGTCGCTCATATGGATTGCCTGTTGTTAATCCAATTGCACCTGACGGCAAGTTTCTACCTGAAGTTAAATTAGTTGGCGGGCTCTTCTTCAAAGATGCTGACAAGCCGTTAGTTAAAGAACTCAAATCACTTGGTGTTCTATATAAGCATGTGCAATACGAACACTCGTACCCACATTGCTGGCGCTGTCACACCGCCTTGATTTATTACGCACAACCATCTTGGTATATCCGCACCACTTCTATCAAAGATGCCCTAATTCGCGAGAATGAAAAGACCGATTGGCATCCAGAAACCATTAAGACCGGTCGTTATGGCGATTGGTTGAATAACAATATTGACTGGGCGCTAAGCCGAAATCGTTTCTGGGGTACACCGCTACCAATTTGGCGCTGCGAGAATAAACATGAAGTTTGTATTGGCTCACTAGCCGAACTCGGTGAACTAGCTGGGCAAGAACTTTCCAACCTAGATCCTCACCGGCCATTTGTTGATGACATTTCCTTTAATTGCGCAGAGTGCAAAGAACCTATGACGCGCACCCCAGAAGTTATCGACTGCTGGTATGACTCAGGTGCGATGCCTTTTGCGCAATTTGGTTACCCACACAAAGAGGGTTCCAAAGAGAAATTTGCCGCTGCCTACCCCGCTGACTTCATCTGCGAAGCTATCGATCAAACTCGGGGCTGGTTCTACACGCTAATGACCATCGGAACTCTAGTTTTCGATCAATCCTCATATAAAACTGTTCTCTGTCTCGGTCATATTCTTGATAAAGATGGCCGCAAGATGAGCAAGCACCTAGGCAACGTTCTAGAACCAATGGCCCTTATGGAACAACATGGCGCCGATGCGATTCGTTGGTACATGTTGGCCGCTGGTTCACCTTGGTCGGCACGTCGAGTTGGGCACGAAGCGATCACTGAAGTAATTCGCAAAACGCTATTAACTTACTGGAATACCGTTTCTTTCCACGCCCTATACGCGCAAGCAGCAAACTTTGAACTTTCTCAAGCGCCAGACATTGCCACTCGCCCACTGATGGATCGCTGGATTAATAGTGAATTGCAATCGTTAATTATTGAAGTCGATGAAGCACTGAGTGATTTCGATTCGCAACGCGCTGGTAAAGCGCTAGCTGCATTCATCGATGATCTATCTAATTGGTATGTGCGTCGTTCTCGTCGCCGCTTCTGGGATGGCGATGTTGCCGCCATGGCAACTTTGCATGAATCACTAGTTGTTCTAACCCAATTAATGTCTCCGATGGTGCCATTTATTACGGAAGAAGTTTGGCAAGTGTTGGTTCGACCAGTTGATGCAAATGCAGCTAGCTCAGTCCACCTAACCAATTTCCCGGTAGCTAACCGATCCCAGATTGATGAAACTTTATCTGCCCAAGTCGCTCTAACTAAGCGCATCGTCGAATTAGGCCGAGCTGCTCGCGCCGAAAGTGGCGTCAAGATTCGTCAACCGCTGCAACGCGCTTTAATCTCAGCTAAAGGTTGGGCAGCGCTACCAGTAGCCATGAAAGAACAGATTGCTGAAGAGCTAAACGTGATTGATCTAGAGGATATCGCTAGCGCTGATGGCGAGTTAGTTGATATCTCGATCAAGGCGAACTTCCGCACCTTGGGTACAAAATTTGGTGGCGCAGTACAAGAGATTGCTAAAGCAATTTCCACACAGAACCCTTCTGAATTAGTGGCAACGCTTCGTGCAAGCGCTTCGGCAAAAGTTGGCGAATGGGAAATTACCCTCGATGACTTAGTCGTTACCGAAACCCCTAAGAGTGGCTGGAATGTGGCTAGCCATGATGGCGAGAGTGTTGCTCTTGATCTAGCTCTAAGCCCAGCTTTAATAAGTGCCGGACTAGTGCGTGAAGTTGTTCGCTTTATTCAAGATGCTCGCAAAACTAATGGCTTTGATATTTCCGACCGAATCAATGTCTCATATATCGCTAACGCTGAAGTTATGGCTGCGATAGCGGCGGATTTAGCGCACATTCAAGGTGAGGTGCTCGCAACTCAAATGCAAGTAGATAGTGCAATGAGTACTGGAGATAACGAACTTGGCTTAACAGTTAATCTTGTTAAACAGGCTTAACTAAAACGAG
>CAJAFH010000198.1 GCA_903939005.1 uncultured Actinomycetes bacterium
ATGATTGAAAACGGTCCAAAGGCCGATATCAAGCCAGGCAATAACTTGCCACTTCGCAATATTCCAGTAGGTACCGTAATTCACGCAATTGAACTTCGCCCAGGTGGCGGAGCAAAGATTGCTCGTTCAGCTGGTGCATCTGTTCAGCTCGTTGCAAAAGAAGGCGCCTACGCTCAACTACGTATGCCATCTGGTGAAATCCGCAACGTAGATGTTCGTTGCCGCGCAACCGTTGGTGAAGTTGGAAACGCAGAACAATCCAACATCAACTACGGAAAAGCTGGTCGTATGCGTTGGAAGGGCAAGCGCCCATCTGTTCGTGGTGTTGTTATGAACCCTGTTGATCACCCACACGGTGGTGGTGAAGGTAAGACCTCTGGTGGTCGTCACCCAGTAACACCTTGGGGTAAGCCAGAAGGCCGTACTCGTAAGAAGAAGGCCAGTGATTCAATGATCGTCCGTCGTCGCAAGTCGAATAAGAACCGGTAGGAGCCCCGATGCCACGTAGTTTAAAGAAGGGTCCATTCGTGGACGGCCATCTAATCAAAAAGGTTGATGCCCAAAACGATGCCAACACAAAGAACGTGATCAAGACCTGGTCACGTCGTTCAATGATCATTCCTTCAATGATTGGTCACACAATTGCCGTTCATGACGGACGCAAGCACGTTCCAGTTTTTGTTACTGACGCAATGGTCGGTCACAAGTTAGGTGAATTCTCACCAACACGTACCTTCAAGGGTCACGTTAAGGACGATCGGAGAGCAACTCGTGGCTAATACCGAAACCACACCAGCTGCTGAAGCAATGTTTGGCAAGGCTGTCCTAAACGATATCCGCCACACACCTCAGAAGGCACGTCGTGTTATCGACCTTATTCGTGGAGAGCGCGTTGATAACGCACTTGCCACACTTAAGTTCGCACCACAATCTGCCGGTGCTGATATCTACACACTCCTTAACTCAGCTGTTGCTAACTTAAAAGCTAAGAACCCAGCAATTCGCGATGCTTCAGAACTTTGGGTTGTTGAAGCTCTTGTCGACGAAGGTCGCACAATGAAGCGTTTTCGCCCACGCGCACAAGGTCGCGGTTTCCGCATCTTGAAGCGTTCAAGCCACATCACAGTTGTTGTCAGCGATAACAAAGCTGCTTCAAAAACAATGAATATCAAGAAGAAGGGAGCGACCAAGTAATGGGTCAAAAAGTAAACCCACACGGCTTCCGTCTTGGTATCACAACTGAATTTAAGTCACGTTGGTATGCCGACAAGTTGTACAAGGATTACGTCAAGGAAGATGTCGAAATCCGTCGCATGATGCAGAAAGGTATGGAGCGCGCAGGAGTATCTCGAATTGAAATCGAGCGCACCCGCGATCGCGTACGTATCGATCTACACACAGCTCGTCCAGGAATCGTTATCGGTCGCCGCGGACAAGATGCTGACACTTTGCGTATCAAGTTAGAAAAACTAACTGGCAAACAAGTACAGCTAAATATTCTTGAAGTTAAGAATCCAGAAATTGATGCGCAACTAGTTGCACAAGGAATTGCCGAGCAGCTTGCTGCACGTGTTTCATTCCGTCGTGCGATGAAGAAGTCAATGCAATCTGCAATGAAGGCTGGTGCTCAAGGCATCCGTGTTCAGTGCGGTGGTCGTCTTGGCGGCGCTGAAATGTCACGTTCTGAGTTCTACCGCGAAGGCCGTGTACCACTACACACTTTGCGTGCAGATATTGATTACGGATTCTACGAAGCAGCAACAACTTTCGGCCGTTTAGGTGTGAAGGTTTGGATTTACAAGGGTGAGATCATTGGTTCACGCGCAGATCGTCAAGAAGCAGCACTTGCTGCAGCGCGCGCACCAAAGGCGCCATCACGCGCTCCATCACGTGGCCCTCGTACACCTCGCGGCGAAGTAACTCGTTCAAATGTTTCTGATGCACCAGCAGTTGCTGAAGCACCAGTAGTTGAGGGAGGAGCTAACTAATATGTTAATTCCACGTCGTGTTAAGCACCGCAAGCAGCACCACCCATCTCGTAGCGGAAACGCTAAGGGCGGAACTGCAGTTTCTTTCGGCGATTACGGTATCCAGGCGCTAGCTCCTGCTTACGTTACTAACCGCCAAATTGAAGCAGCGCGTATTGCGATGACTCGTTATATCAAGCGTGGTGGAAAGGTTTGGATCAATATTTATCCAGATCGTCCACTAACTAAGAAGCCTGCTGAAACTCGTATGGGTTCCGGTAAAGGTTCACCAGAGTGGTGGATCGCAAACGTTAAGCCAGGTCGAATCATGTTCGAAATTTCTGGTGTAACAGAGGCCGTTGCTAATGAAGCAATGCGTCTAGCGATTCACAAACTTCCAATGAAGTGTCGTGTTGTAAAGCGTGAGGAGGCATAAGTGGCTACTACAACTAATGAAGAGCTACGTCAGTTAACTGCCGAAGAGCTAACTGGAAAGTTGCGCGAAGCAAGGGAAGAACTATTCAACCTGCGTTTCCAAGCTGCTACCGGTCAACTCGAAAGCCATGGTCGCCTAGGCGCCGTGCGCAAAGAGATTGCTCGCATTTACACAATTATTCGTGAACGTGAACTAGGAATCGGAGGAGCTGCGTAATGACTACTACAGAAGATCGCGGAGCCCGCAAGACTCGTGAAGGAATCGTTGTAAGCGACAAGATGGATAAGACAGTTACTGTTCAAGTTTCTGATCGTGTTGCTCACGGAATGTATTCAAAGGTTCTTTCTCGTTCACGTAAATTGAAAGCACATGACGAAGCAAATGCTGCTGGCATGGGCGATCGTGTTCTAATCATGGAAACTCGACCAATCTCAGCAACAAAGCGCTGGCGTGTAGTCGAGATTCTCGAGAAGGCTAAGTAAGGGGAGAATAAAGAATGATTCAACAAGAGTCGCGCGTACGCGTGGCGGATAACACCGGAGC
>CAJAFH010000199.1 GCA_903939005.1 uncultured Actinomycetes bacterium
CTAGTCACGATTAACTCGCAGTACCTAGGTAGGCCTCAGCAACGCGAGGATCATTGATTAAGTCTTTTGACTTACCTTCAATTTTCACTGAACCACGTTCAAGGATGTAGGCACGCTCTGCTAACTGAAGGGCCAAGCGAGCTTGTTGTTCAACTAACAAAATAGTTAAACCTTGCTCGGTATGTAGGCGCTTTAGATACTTAAACATTTCAAGTACTAGCTGCGGTGCTAAACCAAGACTTGGTTCATCCAGCATCAAGATCTTTGGTCGAGACATCAGCGCGCGGGCAATTGCGAGCATCTGAGCTTCACCGCCAGATAACGTGCCTCCTGCTTGTTTATTGCGTTCTTTCAAACGTGGGAACAAGCCATACATATCTTCAATTGATTGTGTGGTCTCAGCGCGATGCTTGCGACGAACGAAGGATCCGAGTTGCAGATTTTCTTCAACACTATGGTCAGGAAAAATCTGGCGACCTTCTGGAACATGGCCAATACCAAGCGCTGTGCGCTTATGGCCAGGCACCTTAGTAATCTCAACTCCATCAAAGAAAATCTTGCCAGCAGTTGGGCGCATCAAACCAGATGTGGCACGAAGCGTTGTGGTTTTACCGGCGCCATTGGCACCAAGCAGGGCAACAAATTCACCAGTCTTAACTTCGATAGAAAGGTTATCGAGTGCCTTTGCACCACCATAAGTGATCGTTAAGCCTTCAATGCGTAAGTCGCTCATGCTAACTCCTTCGAGAAATCAGTATTTCCAAGGTAGGCCTCAAGAACTCGCTCATTCTTCTGTACTTCTTTAGGAGTACCTTCGGCGATAACTTTGCCGCTTTGAATAACGGTCACAATGTCAGCTAAGTCCATCAGGAATGCCACGTTATGTTCGATCAGAACTACACACATTCCACCAGCAGCCAAAGTGCGAATCAAGTTAGTCAATGAGTGCATTTCATCTTGAGTTAGACCGGTTGCTGGTTCATCAAGAATCAAAATCTTTGGCTCGGTTGCAACTGCGCGAATTACTTCGAGCAAGCGCTTCTGGCCATGTGAAATTGAACCGGCTGCTAGTTCTTCCATGCCTAACATTCCAGCAAGCGAAAGAAGTGCTTTAGCTTCAGCCACACTTCGTGAATTAGCTTTTAGGTAACGAGGTGTGCGGAAGATTGCATCGAAAATGTTGTACTTATCTCGTCGATACATTCCGGTTAACACATTATCCAGAACGCTAACTCGCTCAAACAAGTGAGGAATTTGGAAAACGCGCGTGACTCCATCGCGGGCAACTTTAAATGGCTTCTTATCAGCTTCAGCGCCTAGCAAAGTTACTGAACCCGAAGTTAGTTCGTGATAACGAGTTAACGCAGAAATCAAAGTAGATTTACCTGAACCATTTGGTCCAATAATTCCGTGAACTTCACCGGCCTTGAATTGAACAGAAATTCCATCAACTGCATGCACGCCGCCGAAATGCTTAACGACATCTTTTGCTTCAAGCAAAACTTCGCCTTTTGTTACATTCTTAACCGCGATATCTAAATGGTAATTATCAGCTTCACCTGGCAGAACTTCTCTTGAACGCGGCGAGCCATAACGTGATGCTCTATATGTGCCCACGATTCCACGAGGCAGAATAATCATGGTTAATAACAAAATTGAGCCGAGTACCAAGGTGCGATATTGACCAGTACCGCGAATCATGAAGTCAATAACGGCTACTAAAGCCACACCCAATACTGGGCCAGCTAAAGTGCCAACTCCACCAAGGAACAAGCCGACGAAGAAGATCAAACCATTATTTAAATCACCAATGTCTGCGACTGCATAACCGATTTGAATCGAAAGCAGGCCGCCAGCTAAACCAGCAAGTGCGCCAGATACGCCGAATACCTTTACGCGGTGCATATTTGGTGAGATACCAAGGGCTGTTGCAGTTTCTGATGACTCTCGCAACGCCATTGTGTTTCGGCCAAAACCGCTGAAAATCAAGTTGCGTTGAACCACGTAGGCGAGAATTAAAATTGTGATCATGACGCGGTAGAAACCTTCGGCTGACATCATTCCACTTGGGATACCTGGGGCGAAAACTCCAAAGAGGCCGTTATACCCACCGGTGAACTCGCCACCATGGCGAACGGCTTCCATCGCAATTAAGTTAACGGCCAGAGTGATCATGCCGAAATAAAGATAGGTCGCTCGTAGCGAAATAAGAATGACTAAAATTGCAAAGATGGCACCGATGACAGCTGCTGCAACAAGTGCTAACCAGCCATTCCAGCCTTGCTTAACGGCAAGTATTGCAATCGCGTAGCCACCAACCATTTGCATTCCGGTGTGCATCAGTGAAAGCAAGCCACCGTAACCCATACAGATATTCAATGAGATAGTTAAAATCGCTGAGCAGACAGCTACTGAAACTACCTGTAGATAGAAGCTTGGATTATTGCTCGACTTGATTAAAACCGGGAAGTAATAGAGAAGTGCGATCGACAGAAGTGATCCAGTTATTAGGATTCGGTTTAAGCCTTTAAATGTGGAAATCATTTATCTTCCCTCAACTCTCTTGCCGAAGAATCCATTTGGTTTGAGAATCAAAATTATTGCCAGCACGAAGAAAGTACTAAACAGCCCCCAAGTTCCGCCCAGCCAAGATCTAACAACGCTATCTAAAATACCAATCATCAACCCGCCAACGACTGCGCCTTTAGGACTACCAACGCCACCAATAATGGCGGCTGTGAATCCCTGAATTGTGAAGAAGAGGCCAGCAGCTGGAGCCACAATAATTACCGGTGTCGCCAAGAATCCAACCAGTGCGATCACGATTGTGCCGGTAATGAAAGCTAATTTAATTACTGGTTTGGTTGGAATTCCCAAGATGGTTGAAGTATCTGGATTATGTGCAATGGCACGGATAGAGCGTCCCCATAAAGTGCGCTTCAGGAACTGATCATTAATTATAAAGACCGCGATCATCATCAAGATAACGATGAGCTTTTGAATCGATAACTTAGCCCCAAATATCGAGATATCTTTTTCGATAATATCGAAATAGCTAAATGTGACGTTTACATACTTAATATTAAAGGCCGACTGGAAAATCATCGCAGCGGCAAGGGTGGCAATGATCCAGGCAAACTTGCTGCCCGATAACTGCACCGGCAACATAACCATGCGCTCCATGATGAAGCCCATAAGAGCAGCGGCAATGATTAAAACCACTACAGATTGGATTAACGGCCATTTCCAAACACCGACCATCTGATAACCAAGGGCCGCACCTAGAATAAAACCCTCACCTTGGGCAAAGTTCATGATCCGGGTTGGTTGATAAACAATAGTCATGCTTAATGCAATGATCGCGAAAACTGATCCGGCGAAAAGACCATCGATCCAAATTTGAAGGCTCATCACGTTCCATTTCTTATAAAGATGGAATTTCTAAATTCTGTTTAACTGTAAGTCCATTATTAACACATTAATAGTTAAGTGAGAGTGAGCCTTATTACTAAAGGCTCACTCTCACTTCTTAAACTATTTAACTAATTTCTCAATTAGTTACTTCTTTACTACTTAACTTTATAGATCAGCTTTGATCCAACCTTTGTACAAACCAATGGCTGGTTTGTTGAGGTTTTTGCTAGCCAACCTACTTCAGGGCAAACACCGGAGCGGAGTGCTACAGCATTCACTTCCATTGTGTACCAACCCTTAGCATCTTTACGCCATTCGTAGACGTTAATGCCATCTGATTGATACAAGTTGTGCTCTGGTCCTGGGTGGATACGTACACCTGATGGAGTCATCTTGGCAGGAATATCAAGAGTCGCCATAGCATCGCGAATCTTGGTTCCATCCAATGAGCGAACCTTGTTGGCAGCTACTGCATATGCATATAGACAGTCGGCAGCAATTGCAGTTCCGTTAGGTGATGTTGCACCTGACTTCACACCCGTTGCTGAACCGTAAGCCTTAACAATTGCATCAGTATGAGCCTTGTAGCCTGGTTGCCATGCTGTACGCAATGGCCACTGGTAGTTAGGCGCAGCCATAAGTGTTCCAGCAAAGTCATCGCCGCCAGTTTCGTGGAATGCGATGTTCTGAGCTCCAGAGCCACCCATCAAGGTGCCCTTGAACTTAAGTTCTTTCGCAGCCTTAGCGGTGTAGGCACCGTAGGCGTTGTTTGAGATTATTACTGCGTCTGCACCCTTATCAATCAACTTCTGAAGTTCAGCGTTGTGTGATGTAGCAGTTGAAGTAATTTTTTCCCAACCTAGGTAGGTGATTCCGTACTTAGATGCTTGTGCTGTGATGTAAGCATCGAAATCTGTTCCTGTTGGGCCAGACTCATAGATCATGCCAATCTTCTTGATGCTCTTCTTTTGAGCAACTGACATAAGTGCAGTCAAGGTGTCCTTGTAGTAATCCTGAGAACGGAAACCGTACTTGTAATCAGCAAAGTCAAGAGCTGCTACTGCTGGTTGGCAGTTAAGTTTCTTAGCAGCTTCGTAATAAGTTGCAGCACCTTGATAGAAGGATGAAATTGATGGTCCAACAACTAAGTTAATTGATGAATCACCAGCAAGTTCCTTGGCATGGTTAGCTGAAGCAACTGGATCTAATCCACCGTCACGAACGACTAGTTCGATCTTTGCACCACCAACGCCGCCTGCTGCGTTAATTTGATCTGCAACAACTTGTAGTGAGTTGCGCTGTGAAATTCCAAGAACAGCGAATACGCCAGTCATCGGAGCAACTAAACCAATTTTAATCTTATCTACTTTTGAATTCCAAACTTTCTTTGGAACGAGACCTGGATTATCTGCAGCAGTTGCTGTTACAGCTGTGCCAAATAATGCAGTTGCTGCAAGTGCAGCAATGATTACTTTCTTTTTAAACACATTTCCTCCATCACTAACTGTGGATGTGTATCGCTCACCGAAACACCGTTCCATTACAGTAAGCAATCGCACCTGCAAGGTCAAGGGTTTAGCGAATAAAACGCGATAAATATGCGCAATACATAAGTATTACAATTCGTAATCATGTTCCGCTAGTTGGAACTACTTCAGAAAGTACTGATAAATAATGGCTTTAGAGGGATTCTAATTTCGGTAAAAGTTCAAATAACCCTTCATATGAA
>CAJAFH010000200.1 GCA_903939005.1 uncultured Actinomycetes bacterium
GTGGCCAGATTTCTTTGCACGCGAATCAGCTTTAGCGCGATCTTTCTGCTCTTTCATTAAACGCTGGAAACCATCAGTATCGATTTGGAGTCCTACTTCTTGCGCCATTTCAAGAGTCAAGTCATATGGAAAACCGAAGGTATCGTGCAACTTAAATACTTCTTCGCCACCTAAGGTAGAAACTTTTTTCGCCTTCAGAGCCGTTGCAGCTAGATCAAAAATCTGGGTTCCGCTCTTTAGCGTTTGCAAGAAACTTTCTTCTTCGGCGACCGAGACTGCCAAGATGCGTTCTTGCGCAGCAACTAGCTCTGGATACTGCGGACCCATGGCACCGATCGCGGCTCTAGTTAACTCAGAGATAATCGGATCGTGCGAGCCAAGTAAGCGCATATTTCGAATGGTGCGACGCATCATTCGGCGCAATACGTAGCCACGTCCCTCGTTTCCAGGTGTTACCCCATCGCCAATTAGCATTGCTGAGGTTCGGGCGTGATCGGCAATAACTCGTAAGGAAATATCTGACTTTTCTGCGGTACCGTACTTAATGCCAGTCAGCGAGCTAGCCATATTTAGAATCTGCATAGTCGTATCGATCTCATAAATATTTTCGACACCTTGCAACAACGCAGCTGTGCGCTCTAGACCTAAACCAGTATCAATACTTTTTGCTGGCAATTCACCCAAAATTGGATAATCATCTTTGCTGGTACCAGCGCCACGTTCATTCTGCATGAACACTAAGTTCCAGATTTCTAAATAGCGATTTTCATCAGCTACTGGACCACCTTCGGCGCCGTAGGTCGGACCACGATCGTAATAAATTTCAGAGCAAGGACCACATGGGCCGGGTACGCCCATCGACCAGAAGTTATCGGCCATTCCGCGCCGTTGAATCCGTTCCTTTGGAACACCCATCTTGTGATGCCAAATATCGGCGGCTTCATCATCAGTATGGAAAACAGTTACCCATAACTTTTCTTCCGGAAAACCATAACCGCCTTGAGCAATTGGCTTAGTTAATAACTCCCAGGCAAGTGCGATTGCGCCTTCTTTGAAGTAATCACCGAACGAAAAGTTACCGCACATTTGAAAGAATGAAGCGTGACGAGTTGTCTTGCCAACTTCGTCAATATCTAAAGTACGAACACATTTTTGCACTGAAGTTGCTCGCGCATATGGCGGCGTAACCTCGCCCAAAAAGAACGGTTTAAACGGCACCATGCCGGCATTTACTAAGAGAAGATTTGGATCATCGGCAATCAAGGATGCAGATGGAACTACAGTGTGCGTTAAACCTTGAGAGTTCTCAGATTCGAAAAAGCGCAGCCAGCGTGAACGTATCTCGGCAGATTCCACTGTTGCTGATCACTCTGCCTTTGTCTTTTTAGCTTTACGCTTTTTTGAAGAACCTGCTGCGCTCATTAACGCGCCCGCGATCTTTAGCGCCGGACCACCTTTATCAACGAAGCTCGAGGTTGCCTCAGAGGCTTTGGTCGAAATGTTCTCAACATTTTTAGTGATTTTGTTAAAACTTTCCAGCGGTCCATTTACTAGAGTCACAGTCTGTGTAACGCCATCTAGGAGCGGAACAGTCTCGTCGGTTAGGGATTTAAGAGAAACTTTCGCCTCGTCAATTAGGCGACCAAAGCGAATGACGGCGTAGGCGATTGCAACGGCAATCGCAAATAGCGAGACCGCACAAATGATTAAAGCAATTCCGCCTGCGCTCATAACTTCCCTTTCGTTAACTATTAACTAAATCCTACCGCTTAGGTGTCTAACTACTTCTTTTCAGCCACTTCTGGAACCCAATCAATTGCTGCTTCCTTGCGTTGCGCAGGTGTAATCGGAGTTGGCGCACCAGTTAACGGGTCGCCACCAGATGCGGTCTTTGGAAAAGCGATCACTTCGCGAATTGATTCTGAGCCACTTAGAAGTGCGCATACGCGATCTAGGCCAAGAGCAATTCCGCCGTGTGGTGGTGGTCCGTAATTAAAGGCATCCAGTAAAAAGCCGAACTTGCTGTTGGCTTCTTCATCAGTTAATCCGATAACTTCAAAAACTTGCTTTTGCATATTGCGATCATGAATACGAATTGACCCGCCGCCTAATTCAGTGCCGTTAAGAACAATGTCATAGGCATAGGCCAGAGCTGATGCTGGATCATCTTTAAACGTCGCAGCAAACTCTGGTTTTGGACCAGTAAATGGATGGTGAACCGCAGTCCATCCGCCGCCGTCTGTCGGTTCGAACATTGGTGCATCTACAACCCAGAGAAATTCCCAAGCGACTTCATTAACCAAATTGCAACGCTTTCCAATTTCATTACGAACTGCGCCTAACAAATTCTGCGAAGCAGCGCGTTCACCGGCAGCAAAGAAAATTGCATCGCCATTTGCCGCACTAGCTGCGGCAACTATTCCAGCTAACTCTTTCTCAGAAAGATTCTTAGCTACTGGGCCACCTAAGGTGCCATCTGCATTTACCAAAATATAAGCCAATCCTTTTGCGCCCCGTGCTTTAGCCCAGTCTTGCCATGCATCTAGCTCTCGACGAGGTGAATCTGCTCCCCCAGGCATTACAACTGCGCCAACGTAAGGTGCTTGGAATACGCGGAAAGGTGTTTCACTAAAGAAATTAGTAAGTTCAATTAGCTTCTGGCCGAAACGGAGATCTGGTTTATCTGAACCATAATCTGCCATCGCATCGGCATACGTCATTCGCTTAAGTGGTAGTGGAATTTCGTAGTTAACAGTTTCGCGCCAAACTGTGGAAACAATCTTCTCGGCAATAGCCAAAATATCTTCTTGATCAATGAACGACATTTCAATGTCGAGCTGGGTAAATTCTGGTTGACGATCAGCGCGGAAATCTTCATCGCGGAAACAGCGGGCAATCTGGTAGTACTTCTCCATGCCAGCAACCATTAATAGCTGCTTAAACAACTGCGGTGATTGCGGCAAGGCATACCAGGAACCTGGTTGCAAGCGAACTGGAACCAAGAAATCGCGAGCACCTTCTGGTGTTGATCGAGTTAGGTAAGGCGTTTCGATATCCAGAAATTCTTCAGAATCCATAACCCGACGAATTGCCGCGGTAACCTTTGAACGCATGCGGAGATTAGCGGCCGGTTTTTCACGACGCAGATCCAAATAGCGATACTTCAAACGTACTTCTTCCGAGATATTCGCTTCATCTCCACTATCAACCGGAAACGGAAGAGCAGCAGCTTCGCTAAGCACGATCACTTCATCGGCCATAATTTCGATTTCACCTGTTGCAACATTTGTATTCTCGTTACCAGCTGGGCGTTCAGAAACTACCCCGGTGATCTTCAAACACCATTCAGCACGCAACATATTGGCGATAGCCTCATCGCGAATAACCACTTGGACCCAACCAGTGGCGTCACGGAAATCAATGAAAGCAACTCCGCCATGATCGCGGCGACGCGCAACCCAACCAGCCAATGTAATGGTCTGCCCAACTTGGCTCTTGCGGATCGTGCCTGCCCCGTGTGTACGGATCAATTTAGCTACCTAGCTTTCCGTTAGTTCATCAATTCGAAGTTCATGGTCCGACGCTTATTTCAAAGCGCTGGCTAAGGAGTCAAGTCTAACCGAGTTGGCGGTACCGCTGCTCATCTCTTTAACTTCAACAACCCCACTGGCCATTTCTTCATCGCCAATTACTAGTGAATAACGAGCACCACTCTTATCAGCTATCTTCATTGCCGTTTTCAGAGCACGATCACCGAATGCCAACTCAACTTTAAAGCCGGAGGCACGTAGTTCGGCTGCATACTTCAGGGCAGCCGATTTAGCTGCTATGCCCATTGGAATAATAAATAGGTCACTCACAAAAGTCTCTGGAATAACTACGCCTTCGGCTTCAACGGCAAGTAGTGCGCGATCAAGTCCGATACCAAAGCCAATTCCAGTTATATCTTGGCCGCCAATTTCGCCCATTAAGCCGTCATATCTGCCGCCGCCTCCGATACCTGATTGCGCGCCAAGTAGATCGTGCACGAATTCAAAGGTGGTGCCGGTGTAATAGTCCAACCCGCGGACCATGCGGGGATTTATCGTAAAAGAAATACCCATGGCAGTTAGATGCTCTTGTACTTCAGCAAAATTAGTTTTGGACTCTGGCGATAAGTAATCTAACAAAATTGGCGCTTTTGCCATTAAGCCGCGAACTTCATCGCGCTTATCATCGAATAACCGCAATGGATTTAACTTTGCGCGCTCTTTAGTCTCTTCATCGAGTTCAAGGCCAGCGATAAATTTAACTAGATCTACCCGATGTGCAGCACGTGATTCGGCATCGCCCAATGACGTCATCTCTAGCCGGTATTTAGTGAGACCTAACTTCTTAAAACCAGCATCTGCAATTGAAATTACCTCGGCATCAAGGGCGGGATCATGAGTTCCGATTGCTTCAATACCGATTGAATAAAACTGACGGTATCGACCTTTCTGCGGGCGTTCAGCTCGGAAGAATGGTCCGCAATAATAAACTTTGGCAGGCAGCGAACCACGGTCTAACCCATGTTCGTTTACTGCGCGCAAAGCACCAACAGTTCCTTCTGGACGAAGTGTTATGGAGCGACCACCACGATCTTCAAAGGTGTACATCTCTTTAGAAACCACATCAGTTGAAGCACCGATGCGCGTAAATAGTTCGGTATCTTCAAAAATAGGAAGCTCTAGTAATTGGTATCCGGCAGCACTGATCGTGTTTTCTAAAGTAGAACGCACCCATGCAAATGCGTTACTACGTGGCGGCACATATTCACTGACACCCTTAGGTGCTTGGAATTTCGTCATCTGCTCGCCCTCGCCGCTTCAAGTAAGTACGGATTGTTCTTACGTTCGATACCAATCTTAGTTTCTTGGTGATGGCCTGGGAGCACCCTTATTTCATCTCTAAGTGGCAAAACTTTCTTGATCAGCGTTTTCATCATGTCATCACTAGATCCCGTCGGTAGATCCGTGCGTCCAATCGAACCCGCGAACAGAACATCTCCGCTAACTAGCGTTTCGTCATCGACTAAGAACATCAGTGAACCTCGAGTGTGTCCCGGGCTATGAATCGCTTTGATTTTCAAACCAACTAATTCAAATTCTTCACCGCTCTTTAACTCTTTAACTTCCTTAGGCTCGACAAAAGTCATAGCACCGAGCGTCGCTGCGAA
>CAJAFH010000201.1 GCA_903939005.1 uncultured Actinomycetes bacterium
AAGGCACCTGGAGCTGTTTAGTTGGGCCTAATGGTGCTGGAAAAACAACACTGCTTAGAACAATGCTGGGCATGCAACCTTATTCCGGATCAATTAAATATAACGGTCGCGAAATTGCCAAGAACAAATCTTTAAACATTGCTTTCGTTCCACAACGCCCATCAATTCCAGCGGCCATGAGTGTTGCTGAATATGTAATGTTAGGGCGGGCCAAGTTAGATGGTTGGGGTAAAGAAAGTGCGCATAGCCGAAATATTGTTCATGAGATGTTAGAAGCAACTCAACTACTAGGAATGCAAAGCCAGTTAGTAAATACGCTTTCCGGCGGAGAAATGCAGCGAGTTTTAATCGCGCGTGCCCTAGTTCAAGAACCCGAAGTCATGTTGCTCGATGAACCAACCAGTGCTCTTGATCTACATCATCAGATTTCAGTACTCAACAAAGTTGAAGAGATTAAAGCAACTGGCGTCACCATTATTTCAACGATGCATGACATCACCTTGGGCGCAATGTATGCAGAGCGAATCATCATCATGCAAAGCGGCCGAGTGCTATTAGATGGCGAATCACATTCTGTAATCCATTCACCCGAGCTACGTAGCGCATTTGATGATCGCATCAGCGTGCACTTACTTGAAAATGGTCGCCCCGTGATCATTGCCGCCAAGCGTGCCGCAGGGTTAGACCAAGGGGTTATTTAGTACCTAACAGAGTTGATTTAGGGGTTAGAGATAGCAATTCTCGCCCATCTAAGTAACCCTATCCCTATGAACCAGCTTGATTCGAGTATCACCCTTTCGCGAATCCGCCCGCCTGAATTGCCAGCCAATTTCCTTTCCCGACGTCACCTTTTTGAGTTAATTGATGGTCAAGCCCCTGGTTACACGATGGTGGTGGCACCGGCTGGATATGGAAAAACTTCGCTAATTGCCGAATGGGCAAAACAAAGTAAGAAAAAAGTCATTTGGTACACGATGTCAGAAACCGATAGTTCAGTCGGGCTAGCTACATATTTAATAAGTGCGATCCGCCAGGAATTTCCGGATTTCGCACCAGATCTGGAAGCAAAAACAGTTACTTCAATTTTTCAAGCTATTGCAAATCTTAAGGAAGATATTGTTTTAGTTCTAGATAATGTGGTTGACGTTTTCACTTATCAATTAAATGTAACGCAATCATATATGGATGCGATTCCAGATAATATTCACATTTTCGCACTGCGCCGCCTAATGCCCACTGTCTCGCTTAAGCGATTTTCAAGTATTGGCCGCCTGTCGGTAATTACTGCTGGTGACTTAGTCTTTTCAAAGGATGAGATTAAATCCTTACTTCAAGTTTCTGGCGTTGAAACAAATGAAAAGAAACTAGATCAAATCTTGCTACAAACTCATGGCTGGCCATCAGCAGTTGGAATCATTGCAAGTGGCGAAGATAGTAAATTCGAGCTAGAAGTTGACGATGGCCTGGTGAAGAATTTAGTTCTTAGCAAGTTTGAAAAACTAGCAAAAGATACGCGCGAGCTATTAATCGCGATGTCTAGTTTTGAAGTATTTGATCTAGATTTAGCTGCATTAATTAGGCAGAAGCCGGCAAATGAAGTGAATCTGAACAAACTTGCTGCCGAAGGTGTATTTCTAATGCTAACAGCTGGCCAAAAAGGTTCCTATATTTTCAATAACACGGCGCGCGAAGTAATTGATGAGATCGCCCGCGCAGACAGCAAGAAATATCAACAGAATCAAATAGTGATTTCTGAGCTATTCCAGCTTCGGAATCAATTGAATTTGGCGATTTCTCACGCAATAAAGTCTGGTGATTCTGAATACTTACGAAAGATGTTTAAGCCAGCGCTACGCAAGTTGATTACTCGTGGCGATGGTAGAAATATTCTCTATTGGAGTAATTACCTACCGCTAGATAACACTCGAAATAAATTATTTGCTGAACTAGCGACAATTATGGGGCACTTAGTTAGTTATGAATTTGAACGCACTATTCAATTGATTGAAGAGATGCGATTTTCCTATAAAGATTCGCCACTGTCGCCATTTATCGATCGAATTAATGCTGCGGCCTTGGCCCATGTCGCTTTCTGCCGTGGTCGGTTATCCGAATTTGATACTCAGATAGAAGTAATTTTTCGTGAGCCAATGCCAGAACCTGCGATCGAGCAATCCGATCGATTAGGTATTTTACGAATATTGGGAGCCAGATCATTTATTTTTGAAGATTCGGCAACTCTAAATTCGATTGAAGCCGAAGTAAAAGAGATCATCAAGGACAGTAATTCACCAGATGACCTGTTTATTTGGCAGACAATTCGCGCCATGAAGTTATTCCTAGAAGGTGAATATCTGCAAGCTCTAGATGCGGCGTCACTTTCTGAAGAAATAGGGCAACGCAATGAATATGCAGGGTTCTTTGGTTACACCGAAGCCATCTATATTAAAGCGCGCTGTTATTTAGAATTTTGTGAAGCAGCGAAAGCCACTGAGGAGCTAGAAAAACTGGCAAAACTCGCACGAGAATGGCAGCAATGGCCGTGGGTGTTTATGGCCGAAAGTTATCTGGCTCGGGTCTTGATGATGAATGGCAAAGTCGAAGAAGCTTTTGCGGTTGTACGTGATCATCGAAAACTTGCCGCTGAGTTCAAAGGCGAAGATGGCTTTAGTTTAATAATTGATATCAATGAGCTTTTTCTTAGGTTTTGGGTTAAGGATTACGAGCGATCTGCTCAAATTCTAAATCGCTTACCAAAAGACCTTATTTTCACATACCAATATCGACAGGCACTTTCTGCAGTTTCAAAGAATGAAGTGAAGAAAAAGACGGCGCCAGAAATCTTAGATTCCGATAGTGCTCGTGAAAAGATTTGGAAATCCTTAGTTGGTTGTGAGGCAAATATTTCGCAGGAAACTTTGGCGATGGATTCACTTAAAGTAGGTCTCGATATCGGTGCGCGAGTTGGGGCCAAAGACACTTTCTTACGACAAGACCCCACAATTCTGGAATTAATTATTCGTAGTGCATCTAAGCGGCCAACTGTGTATCTCGAAGAATTAGCTCGAGCTGCGGCTTCCCGAATGAATAACAAGAACAATCAGAATGCGGCCTTGACCCAACCATTAACTAAACGGGAAATAGATGTATTGCGCTCGCTTGCGACTGGTAAACCGATCACGGCTATCGGAAAAACGCTACATATTTCGCACAACACTATGAAAACTCATCTGCGTAATATTTATCGCAAATTAAGCGCAAGTGGCCGCGAAGAAGCAGTATCGAAAGCGCAGACCCTTTTCATAATTTAGGATAGGTAGATGGATTCAGAACTAGATTTGGTGCAGGAAACCCTGGTAACACAGCGGCTGGAATTGCATCACATTAGCGGTGCGAATCTGATCACGCTTTTTGAAGAGCGCGATGATTCACCAATTCTTAAAGGCGCTAATTTCACTAATCCACATCGAGTTTTAGTTGATTTTCAAGGCCCGCTTCACTGGCGAGTGCCACAAGTAAAAGCTGATCCCGGCTGCAATAAATGGTTTGTGCGCCAGATCGTGCTGAAACCTAGCCGTGAGATTATTGGCAGTACTAGTTTTCATGGCGTACCAGATGAGAATGGCATGGTTGAAATTGGGTTAGGGATTGAGCCAGAATTTCACAATCAAGGTTTTGCCAAAGAGGCGCTAATGGCAATGTGGAAGTGGGCGTTAGATCAACCTGGGGTTAAATCATTTAGATATACGGTCAGTCCAGATAACGCGCCATCCATTAAAGTAATTGAATACTTTGGGTTTCCATTTACGGGAGTGCAGATTGATGAAGAAGATGGCCCAGAGAATGTTTATGAAATTTCAGTTGCTGACTTTAAGGCTAAGTTCGTAGATTAGTCGTGGTGCTGACCTGATTTATGTTTAAAGCGACCCATGAATTCATCCTTTAGATCAAAGAAGTGCCCGGTCTTTAAAGCTTCGCGCATTTGATCAACTAAGCGCACCACAAAACGTTCGTTGTGAATTGTGGCCAAGGTTGCTGCAATCATTTCTTTGCCGTGGAATAAGTGATTTAGATAAGCCCGGGTGTAGTTGGTGCAGGTGTAGCAATCACATTCACTATCGATCGGATTGAAATCTCGCTTGTAAGTGGCATTAGTTAAGTTATAGCGGCCAGTCATTGTGTAGACAGCGCTAGAGCGAGCAATACGTGAAGCGAGTACGCAATCGAAAGTATCGATACCGCTCTCAACGCCAACAAATAGGTCTTCTGGAGCGCCAATACCAAGTAGATGCTTAGGTTTTTCTTCGGGCAGCTCGCTATTAACCCACTGCACAATGGTGCCGAGTGAATCTTTATCTAGTGCACCACCGATGCCGAAACCATCAAATGAGATCCCTGATGATTCAAGTGAACCTAAATCTTTTGCTGCCTTGCGCCGCAAGTCTTCATATTGTGCACCTTGAATAACGCCAAAGAGAGCTTGGTAAGGCTTATCGGCTCGCTCAATTGTTAAACGTTTATGTTCATCTAAACAACGAATTGCCCAAGCATAAGTTCGATCCATTGCGCGCTCTTGATAGCCACGAGTGTTATGAAGCGTGGTGCACTCATCGAAGGCAAACATTACGTCGGCACCAATTTGATGTTGAATCTGCATTGAAACTTCTGGGGTAAAACGATGCATCGAACCATTTAAATGCGATTTGAAAGTGACGCCTTCATCATCGACGTGAGCTAGGCGTTGCTTATTATCAGCAATCACATCATCGGCTCGGAAAGTTTTGGAATCCATCGCAAGTACTTTTTTGAATCCCACGCCAAGCGAGAGAACTTGAAAGCCACCGCTGTCAGTAAAAGTTGGGCCGTTCCAATTCATGAATTTGGATAAGCCGCCAGCTTCATCAAGAATCTCTGGACCAGGCTGCAAATAAAGATGATAAGCATTAGCAAGAAGTGCTTGAGCGCCAAGTTCGCGCATTGCTTCAGGCAAAACTGATTTAACTGTGGCTTTGGTTCCTACTGGAATAAATGCAGGTGTTTCTACTACGCCATTTGGGGTCGTTAACGTGCCAGTTCGGGCAAATGAATTTTCAGCCGACTTGTTGATTTCAAATTTGAAACCAGGGCTCGCATCAATGGACATGACAGGTATTGTCGCAGAGTTATAGGCTCGCTAAATGCGCTATTTCACCGAGTACTTCGATTTACTATCGCCGAAAGCGCGCCGCCT
>CAJAFH010000202.1 GCA_903939005.1 uncultured Actinomycetes bacterium
GAGTTGGAGTTGGAGTTGGAGTTGGAGTTGGAGTTGGAGTTGGAGTTGGAGTTGGAGTTGGAGTTGGAGTTGGAGTTGGAGTTGGAGTTGGAGTCGGAGCAACATATGGCCCGCGAACAACTTCACCTCTAACCTCTTGCTGGCCCACGCCCAGAGTAATTTCAGATTTAGTCTTAGCAGTGATTAAAAAGCTATAAATACCAGCTTTGGCCACAGCGCTAAAACGGGCTAAATACAAGTAGTTAGTTCTTCCATAAGGTTCGTAAAACTTTGTTCGCTCAGTAATCTTCATTGTTGTTTTAAATCCGCCAGGACCAGTAATTACAACCGTAGGCAACTGTGAATTCTTTAGAGAATTTTCCGGTTTCTTATCAACAATTAAATATTGAACATCAAGGGCATCTCCCTCTTTAAACTGAGCGCGAAATGCCTTCTTTTCGCCCGCCTTGTTAAATGCTGCTCGAATCGCAAATGAAATTGTTCCATCAACTAGCAAGGGGCCTTTAGCTGCCGTTGTATCTGTATTAAGAAGTACTACTGGCTGATGCGCAACGGCGACCCCGGTGGCAAGAGTGACGAACGCGGTAATCAGCGCTAGTAACTTCTTCATGGGAAAACGGTACAGGTGCCTTGAGATCTTCGCCGTCTGACTTAATCGTTTTGCGGGAAACCTAAGTTGATTCCACCATGGCTTGGATCTAGCCAACGGCTAGTGATTACTTTGCCGCGAGTAAAGAAGTGAACACCTTCGGTGCCATGTGCATGAGAGTCACCAAAGAGTGAATTCTTCCAACCACCGAATGAGTAGTAAGCCATTGGTACCGGAATCGGTACGTTAATACCAACCATGCCGACTTCAACTTCATTTTGGAATCTACGAGCAGCTCCACCATCGTTGGTAAAGATTGCGGTGCCATTGCCATACTCATGGCTATTAACTAGCGCCAGAGCTTCATCGTAGGTATTTACGCGCAGAATGCTTAACACTGGACCAAAGATTTCATCGGTATAGACCGACATTTCTGGTGTCACGTTATCAAGCAGAGTTGGCCCCAGGAAGAAACCATCGCCATCAACCTTTAGATCGCGGCCATCAACAACAACGGTTGCACCAGCCTTAGCGCCCGCTTCGATATATGAAGCAACTTTGTCGCGGTGCACTGCGCTAACAAGTGGGCCCATGTCTGAACCTTGGGTGCCATCACCTGTTTTTATGTTTGCCATTCGAGATTTGATCCGCGCAACGAGCGCGCTCGCAATTGGTTCAACGGCGACAATTGCTGAAATCGCCATGCAACGTTCACCGGCTGAACCAAAGCCAGCGTTAATCGCAGCATCTGCAGCTAACTCTAAATCGGCATCAGGTAGAACAACCATGTGATTTTTTGCGCCACCCAATGCTTGCACGCGCTTGCCAGATTTTGTTCCGGTTTCATAAACATAACGCGCGATAGGCGTTGAACCAACGAAGGAAACTGACTTAATGCCTTTATGAGTAAGCAGTGCGTCTACAACTTCCTTGTCGCCATGAACCACATTAAAGACACCATCTGGTAGTCCAGCATCTTTCCAGAGCTGAGCCATGAACATCGCAGCACTTGGATCTTTTTCAGAAGGCTTAACAATTACGGTGTTGCCGCAAGCAATTGCCACAGGAAAGAACCACATTGGCACCATGGCTGGAAAGTTAAAGGGTGAAATAATTGCAACTGGTCCAACTGCTTGACGAATTGAGTAGACATCAACTCCGGTTGAAACTTCTTCTGAAAATCCACCCTTCAAGAGGTGTGGAATTCCACATGCGAATTCAACAACTTCAAGACCTCGAGTAACTTCACCAGCAGCATCACTTAAAACTTTTCCATGCTCATCGGTAATAAGGGCAGCAATCTTTTCTTTGTTTTGGAGAACTAACTCGCGGAAAGCGAATAAAACTTGAGATCTCTTGGTTAGTGAACTATGCCGCCATTCGGCAAAAGCATTGGTTGCAGCAGCTACGGCAGTATCAACAGTTGCCGCGTTACCAAAAGCGACAGTCTTTGAGACTTTGCCAGTGGCGGGGTTATAGACTTCGCCACTTCGTTCTGGTTTTGAAGTATCTAGCGCGCCATTGATCCAATGCGTAATCTGATTCATAGTCACAATCTACTTCAGAGCATTAAGATGGCGCTACCTACTAGCTAAAAGGCCAA
>CAJAFH010000203.1 GCA_903939005.1 uncultured Actinomycetes bacterium
TGGAACAACTAGTTCATTGGGTGGCGCAGTTAGAGTTTGTGATCAATGCGAAGCGCAACATCATCCGCGCACCGATAGCGCAGTAATTGTCTTAGTGCGTGATGCTGATGATCGCATCTTGCTTGGTCGCCAAGCAGTTTGGCCAGTAGGTCGATTCTCAACATTTGCGGGATTCTTAGAACCAGGTGAAACTTTTGAACAATGTGTTTCGCGCGAAGTATTTGAAGAAAGCGGCGTTACGGTTTCGCAAATTCATTATTTAGGTTCACAACCTTGGCCATTTCCAGCCAGCATCATGATTGCTTTTGAAGCAGTAATCGATAATCCATCAGCTGCGCGCCCTGATGGCGAAGAAATTGTCGAAGTGCGCTGGTATTCACGGGCTCAATTGCGTATGGCAATGGAAGATGGTTCGTTGTTGTTGCCACCAAAGATTAGCGTGGCGCGCAAAATGATTGAACGTTGGTTTGGCGCAGAGCACGGTGAATTTACTGGTCAGAGTTTGACCGGCGGCGAGAGCTGGCGATGACCGAAGAACCGTTAGTAAATGTTCGCGCTGAAGAAATTTTGGCAGCTCTCGATGATGAACAACGCGCAGTTGCCTTAGCTACGCGCGGCCCAGTTTGTGTAATCGCCGGTGCGGGCACTGGAAAAACTCGCGCAATCACTCACCGCATTGCCTACGCCGCAGCTATTGGGGCGATGGACCCGCAGCGAATTCTGGCGATTACTTTCACGGCTCGTGCTGCCGGTGAAATGCGCACCCGTTTGCGTAGTTTGGGCGTGCCGACCGTGGCTGCCCGCACGATTCACGCGGCAGCGCTCAAGCAGCTGCTCTTCTTCTGGCCATCGGTTTTCGGTGGTCGCACGCCTGATTTGCTGACATCTAAGACCGGATTTCTAGGCGAGGCGATTAATCGAGCCGGGCTGCAGGGCACGATCAATATCAATTCGCGCGACACTTTGCGCGATATCGCCAATGAAATTGAATGGGCAAAAGTTTCTCAGATCGGCCCAACTGATTACTTAACTGAACTCGATAACCGCGCAGCCAAGCCTCGCGTTAATGCCGAACAAGTTGCGCAGGTTTACACCGCTTACGAAAGTATCAAGCGCCAAGAGCTAGCGATGGATTTTGAAGATGTTTTGCTGCTGACAACTGCGATGCTCGAAGAAGAACGCGAAGTTCGCGAGCGCGTGCAAGACCAATATCGTTATTTCACAGTTGATGAGTATCAGGATATTTCACCACTTCAGCAACGTTTGATAAATGCGTGGTTAGGTAATCGCCAAGAAATTTGTGTCGTGGGCGACCCAGCCCAAACTATTTATTCTTTCGCTGGTGCCACATCTTCGTTCTTAACCACATTTACTTCACGTTTTCCCGATGCCGAAGTTATTCGGTTAACTTCTGGTTATCGTTCAACTCCAGAAATCACTTTTGCGGCGAATTCATTACTTCGTAGTGCAACTATGGGGCAAGAGCTAAACGCACAGAATGATCACGGCGACAAACCAGAAGTACTTGCCTACAACGATGAGTCATCTGAAATCGCTGGCATCGTTGCGGACATGACCTCACTGTTAAGTAGTGGCGTGCCGGCGCAAGAGATTGCTGTGCTTGCTCGAACTAACTCGCAATTGAATTCGTTAGAGCGTGCGATGAATGGTGCAAAGTTGCCGTATCAAGTGCGCAGTACTGAACGTTTCTTTGATCGCCCCGATGTAAAAGAATTCTTAAAAGGTGTGCGTACCGCGTCCGTCATTCCAACTGAAGGTATTAGTTGGTTAGATGAATTGCGCACTTTGGCGCAACCGTTTTTAACTGGCCAGAGCATCGATGGCATTGCCGGTTTATTGCACTTAGCGCGCGAGCTTGATGAAGATACAAACTTCTCACCGAAAACTTTGCGCAGTTATTTACGCGAAGTTGAAGATCGCGTTCAGCAAAACAACCCGCCGACCATGCCAGTAATTACCTTGGCTACTTTGCACGCGGCAAAAGGCCTCGAATGGGAACGAGTTTTCCTCATGGGCGCTAATGTGGGCTTATTACCCCTGGAAACTAATGGATTTACGCTTGATTCACGCATGATTGAAGAAGAACGCCGCTTGTTCTATGTGGGCATGACTCGAGCAAAGCGTGAGTTACGCATTAGCTATCGCGGAAAACCTTCGCCTTTCTTAGCGCAAGCAGGGTTACTGACCAGTTAGTGGAACGCGCATTTAATTAATTTGCATCATTGATTACCGATGCTTTACTCTTGCACTTATGCAAAGAACTGCACATCTACATACAGCACACGCGATGCGTGAGGCTGTTATGGGTGCTGCAATGAAACCCGTATCAGCTAAGCGCGCGACATCTAATTGGCCTACTGCAACCACATTTGCAGCTTATGCCAATTTTTATGCCGGATCCGGGTCTGCTGGAGGTTCATTCGAATAACATCGAATAAGCCAAACAAGGGCCCTAATCCAAAAGGATTAAGGGTCCTTTTTCTTTATCCCGACAA
>CAJAFH010000204.1 GCA_903939005.1 uncultured Actinomycetes bacterium
ACACGGTCTTCGCAAATATACGAAGGAAAACTCTTAAGTTTTGCAGGCCCAATGTTTCATCTTGGTCTTTTCGCAGTAATTGGTGGGCACGTAGTTGGCCTATTGGTTCCGCAATCTTTTACGGAGTTCATTGGACTAAGTCAACATGCCTATCACTTAGGTGCTGTATCGATGGGTGGGCTTGCAGGTATTGCAACTGTGACTGGAATCTTCCTACTTATTTATCGTCGGCGAACAACTGCTACGGTTTTTGCTGCAACTACAAAGAACGACAAGACAATGTATGTGTTCCTAGTAGCGACACTTTTGGCCGGATGCAGTGCAACACTTTCAAGTGCGGGCGTAATTGGAGAAGAGCACAATTACCGTGAGACAGTGGCACCTTGGGTGCGCTCGATATTGTTATTACGTCCCGATGGCACTCTCATGCAAAGCTCCCCTCTTGCATTTAGAATTCATGCCGCTATTGCTATGTCTTTATTTATTATTTGGCCATTCACTCGTCTAGTTCACGCCCTGAGTGCACCAGTTGGATATGTATTCCGCCCCTCATTGATCTATCGCACGCGCGATTATGAGAGTACGAGCGGAAATCGCAAAGCTCGCCCAGGCTGGGAACGCATTAAGTATTGATACTGTTCCAATAGTCGATCACGCCCGAAGGAGTACTACGATTTCTATTCCTCCAGTTGTTCAGGCTGGACCTGAGTTAAATCCGGCCCAGGTGCGCCGATATGCACGTCATCTTGTTATTCCAGAAATTGGCGCTATTGGACAACGTCGCATCTCAAATGCCAAAGTGTTATGTGTTGGGGCGGGTGGTCTGGGTTCTCCAGTTTTGATGTATTTAGCCGCAGCTGGGATTGGAACAATTGGCGTAGTCGATTATGACGTAGTGGATGAAACAAATTTGCAAAGGCAGATTATTCATGGCCAGTCAGATATTGGCGTGAAGAAAACGGAAAGCGCTAGTGCAAAGATTCAAGAGATCAATCCTGATGTCACGGTTGAACTCCACGATATTCGATTGGATCGCAAAAATGTACTAGAACTCTTCTCTCGCTATGACATCATCGTTGACGGAACTGATAATTTCGCAACCCGGTACTTGATCAATGATGCTTGTGTAATACTGAATAAGCCTTGTGTTTGGGGTTCAATTTATCGATTCGATGGCCAAGCAAGTGTTTTTTGGTCTGAGCACGGTCCCTGTTATCGCTGTTTACATCCGAACCCTCCACCTAAAGGTATGGTTCCCAATTGCGCTGAAGGCGGAGTCTTAGGCGCTCTATGCGCGACGATTGGATCTATTCAAGCAACTGAAACAATCAAGTTGATTACTGGTGTCGGCACGTCCTTAATTGGTTCTGTAGTTATTTACGACGGCTTGGTAATGGACATGAAGAAGATTTCGATTGAGCGCGATCCCCAGTGTGTCGTGTGTGCACACGCTTCAGAAGCAAAATTGATGGATGACTATGAAGAATTCTGCGGGGTCGGCAGTTTTGAATCTGAAATTACTGCACAAGAGCTATCCCAAAGAATTCAAAATGGTGAAGATTTTCAACTTATAGATGTGCGTGAACCTCACGAGTGGGATGAATCGCGAATTGAAGGCGCAATTTTAATTCCCCAAGCAGAGTTTTATGATGGTCGAGCACAAATGAAAATTTCTTTGGATCGCCCTATTGTTCTCTATTGTCACCTTGGTGTTCGCTCAGCTCATGCTATGAACGCCTTAAAGCAATCAGGTTTTAATGAAGTTTCGCACCTGCATGGTGGAATAGTTTCTTGGGATGAATATGTGCGCAATGAATAAATTGTGGAGTGCGCTCATACTTACAGGCGGCACGAGCAATAGATTTGGATCGGATAAATCAGAAGCCATCTTTGAAGGCAAAGCATTGATTGATTTTTTGCTTTCATCAATTCCTGCAGGAGTTGCTGTAGTAATTGTTGGGCCCGACCGAGATGAATTTCCTTCCGAGATTCTAATGATTCAAGAAGTTCCGCCTGGAGGAGGCCCTGTTGCCGGTATCGCTGCTGGTTTATCTCTTATTGAAACAGAGTACGTGGCAGTTCTGGCAACTGATATGCCCTACTCGGCAGCCTTAGTTCCACTTCTTTTGGAGAATCTATTCAATGAAGTAGAGGCAGCTGTCGTCGTCGATAGCGAAGGTTTTCAACAGCCGTTTTCTGGCGTTTATCGAGCGTCATCACTTTTGAAAGTTCTTGGAACGAATGAGCCACTCATAGGTCGATCCATGCGCAGCGTACTTGTCGCATTGAAAGTTAAAGAAGTTCCAATCAATACGGATGCCTCGCGTTTACTCCTAGATATTGATACGCGCGAGGATTTGATCAAAGCCGTAGCCGATTCAGTTCGGCGCACACGCACGCAAAGTGAAAGTGAGAATTCATGAGTACTTTGCGCGAGGCGCAGTGGGATCTTGCCCGCATTGCGGCCAGTAAGTGCGTTACTAGATTGCCCTCAGAAGTTGTCAATCTTTCCAATTCCGCTGATCGCACTCTTGCCAAGGATGTTTCGGCATTGGTGGATTTGCCAACTTATGAAACATCAGCAATGGACGGGTATGCAGTTTCAGGAATTGGACCGTGGAAAATTGTTGGTGATGTAAAAGCCGGGGCTCCTATGAGGCAAGTATTAGAAAGTGGTACCGCTGTTCGAATTGCAACCGGTGCAGTGATTCCATCAGGCACTTTCGGCGTTGTTCGTTGGGAGTTAGCCGATGTTGTTGATACAACTCTTAACGCTAGCGTTAATGAAGGAGGTGAAATTCGCCCAGTTGGATTGGAGTGTCGT
>CAJAFH010000205.1 GCA_903939005.1 uncultured Actinomycetes bacterium
ACTATTACTATCGCAATCGATGGTTTAGGCGAATTAACAAATAAGGTGAGTGCTCGTGGGTAAAGAAGTTCGCGTACGTTTTGCACCATCACCAACTGGTGACTTACACGTAGGAAATATTCGCACCGCGCTATTTGATTGGGCTTACGCCCGCCACACCGGCGGTACTTTTATTTTCCGCATTGAAGATACCGATACCACTCGCGTTACCGATGAATATATTCAAGCTGCGATTGAAACTCTTAAGTGGCTTGGCTTGAACTGGGATGAGGGTCCTGAAGTTGGTGGGCCTAATGGTCCTTACCTGCAATCGCAACGGTTAGATATTTATGCGCAGTGGGCGCAAAAGTTTCTTGATCAAAAAGATGCTTATTACTGCTACTGCACACCCGTTGAATTAGAAGCTCGTCGCGAAGCACAACGTGCTGCAAATGTTGCGCCCGGCTACGACGGTCAATGCCGCGACTTAACTGATGCTCAAATTACTGATTACAAGGCGCAAGGCCGCGAAGCTGTTGTTCGCATGCGCATGCCTGATGGCAGCACCACTTTCACCGATGAGATTCGTGGCGATGTAACTTTTGATCATAAATTTGTCCCTGATTTCGTACTGGTACGCGGTGATGGTTCACCTCTTTACACACTTGCCGTTGCCGTAGATGACGTCATGATGAAAGTTAGCCATGTATTGCGTGGCGAAGATTTACTTTCTTCAACTCCTCGCCAGATTCGCGTTTATCAAGCAATGGGCGTAAAGCCAGAGGATTACCCAGCATTTGCCCACTTGCCATTTGTGATGGGTCAAGACAACACCAAGCTCTCAAAGCGAAATGGTGAAGTTTCAATTGCCTGGTATCGCGAGCGCGGTTTCTTGCCTGAGGCGATCTGTAATTATTTAGCCCTGCTTGGTTGGTCACCAGGTGATGATCGTGAAAATGTAACAATGAAAGAGTTAACTGAACTTTTCACAGTCGATAAAGTTCATTCATCACCAGCACGATTTGATATGAAGAAGTTAGAAGCTATCAATGGCGACAAGATCCGTGCGCTAACTCCTGAAGAATTCCTTAATTGGTCGCTGCCATTTCTAACTAAGGCTGCAGTAATTTCTGGAACTGATGCGGAGATTGCAGTAGTTAAAGCTGCACTACCAATAATTCAAGAGCGTATTGTTACCTTGGCTGAAGTTCCAGCAATGCTTAACTTCTTATTCGTAAAGAACTTTGCCGTTGCCGAAGATTGCGTGAGCAAAGTAAATGATGATGCAGCGAAAGCGGTATTGACTCGCAGTATCAAAGAACTAGAGAAGCTAACTACTTGGACTCATGATTCAATTGAGGCAGCGCTACGTTCTTCGCTCATTGAAGAGTTGGGGCTAAAGCCACGTATCGCTTTTGGCGCTGTTCGAATTGCGACAACCGGCAGCAATATTTCGCCGCCACTCTTTGAATCTATGGAGCTACTTGGCCAAGAAGTTAGTTTGCAACGCATCAAATTGGCGCTGGCTCTTTAACCTGTAAGCAGTTTCACTAACTGGAACCCTTTTGGGGTGAAAAAAGCCAAGTGTTATAGTTCAAGCATGACGCAGATTTCTGCAGGTGAAAAGTTTAGAAAAGCCCTTGCCCAAGAAAAGCCTCTTCAAATCGTGGGCAAGATCAACGCTAACCATGCCCTCCTTGCCAAGCGCGCCGGATATAACGCGATTTACTTATCTGGCGGCGGGGTAGCAGCTGGCTCATTAGGCGTACCAGATTTAGGAATTAGCAATCTAG
>CAJAFH010000206.1 GCA_903939005.1 uncultured Actinomycetes bacterium
AACAGCAGCGGTTGCTTTAGAAACTTGGCGACCAAGAACTTCGGCTCCGGCCAAAATATATTTTGCGCCACCATCAGTTGAACAAGCCAGGATTACATCGGTAGCTACATCGCTTCCGGTTCCTTGACGATTTTCTGGAATGGTGCAATCAAGAGCTGCATAAAGTGCGTTTAGCTCTGGGCTAATTCCAGCAGGCGGTGTTGCAGCTGCATCGGTGGCAGTTGTTGGAACTCCAGATGTTTCGGCAAGAACTTGACGGAAACGAAGTTCAGCAGTTTGGCCAACTAACTCAATAACGCGACGACCACTTTCGCCTGGAACTGAAATTACGATCTGACGATTAGTACCGGAACCTTGTGATGCGACTTCACTCTCGGCAACACCTAGTGAGTTAACACGTTGGCGGATGATCGAAACTGCTTGATCAATTGCCTCAGAGGTGACTTTGCCAGTCTCGCCCGCGCCAATGCGTGGCTGCAAGGTAACGCTGGTGCCGCCGCGTAGGTCTAGACCTAAGCGAACGGCAGTTGCACCTTGGATGAATACGGCGGCAATTAATAGGACAAAGGCGCCAGTCAAGATCGCAAGTGTGCGAGCTGGACGAACGGTGCTCTTAACAGGTTTTGTAGGTGTTGACATAAGAGGTGAGTCTAGGCGTCATTTAGCGGTGTGTCGAAAAGCGAAGCAGCGCCAACAGGCGCAACTTTGCCCAAATGTGACCAACCAAGAGCGGTAGCCACTCGACCACGCGGGGTGCGCGCCATAAAGCCATTTCGGACCAAAAACGGCTCAGCTACCGACTCAACTGTCTCGGTTTCCTCGCCTACTGCAATGGCTAAGGTCGAAAGACCAACTGGTCCCCCACCAAATCGTTCGATTAAGGCAGTCAGAACTGAACGGTCGAGACGATCTAGCCCTGCAGCATCTACTTCATACATCTCAAGAGCTTCGTTTGCATGATCAAGCGAGAGTTTGTTTGAACCTTTCACTTGGGCGTAATCACGAACTCTTCGAAGTAACCGGTTAGCAATACGTGGAGTTCCACGTGAACGACTAGCAATTTGTTCAATTGCTTTAGCTTCTATCGCCAATCCCAAAAGCGCGGCAGAACGTGCAATCACTTGAGCCAATTCGTTTTCAGCATAGAAATCTAATTGCGCAGTAAAGCCAAAACGATCACGCAATGGGCTAGGCAATAATCCGGCCCGAGTTGTTGCACCGACTAGCGTGAATCGGGGAAGTTCCAACGGAATCGCAGTTGCGCCGGGACCTTTGCCAACGACAACGTCGACTCGGAAATCTTCCATGGCTAGATAAAGCAGTTCTTCAGCTGGTCGCGGCAATCTATGGATTTCATCGATAAAGAGAATTTCACCTTCAACCAATGAAGAAAGAATTGAAGCTAAGTCGCCAGCGTGTGTAATTGCTGGCCCCGAAGTAATTCGAATCGGTACCTGCATTTCCGCTGCCAGGATTAGTGCGAGAGTTGTTTTACCAAGTCCTGGTGGGCCGCTTAAAAGAATATGATCCGCGCTAGTGCCGCGATGTTTAGCCGCTGTTAGTAGCACATCTATTTGCTGACGCACCCGCTCTTGACCAATGAATTCTTGCAAGTCTTTCGGGCGCAGCGCACCTTCAGCCGCCGACTCATCTAAACCTGCTGCAGCTGAAATTAAACGATCTTCGTTATCCATTACTTGCGACCACCACTTTGCAGCGCACGTTTCAAGAGCTCGCTCATCTCTAATTCAGCGGGTTCGATGCCGTCACCTTGTAAATCATTTACAACAGTCGTGATCGCCCGGTCTGAGTCTTTCGGCGCAAACCCCAATGAAATCAAGGCGCTCGTTAACTGTTCACGCCAAACCGGCTGATGGCTATTAATGCGTCCGCCCTCGGATAAATCAGATAACTTTCCTTTTAACTCAAGAATCAACCGCTGCGCACCCTTTCGGCCGATACCTGGCACGCGTTCGATCGCTGCAATATTTTCAGTTGTGATTGCGCTAGCTAACTCTGCAGGCGAAAGCGAACCAAGGATCGCAAGTGCAACTTTAGGACCAATGCCACTGACCGTTTGAACTTGTTCGAATAATTGTTTGGATTCAGAAGTTAGAAAGCCGTAAAGAGTTAATGATTCTTCGCGAACAACTAGCGAGGTGTGAAAGGTGACTATGGTTCCAAGATTTAAATGTGCGGCGGAATTCTGCGTCAAATTAACCGATAGCCCGACACCACCAACTTCAATGACGGCCCGATCTAACGAGATTGCTTTAATCTCACCGGTAATCGTGGCAATCATTTCTTAGTTGTTCCCGTCTTTTTAAGTAGCGCTAAGCGTTTCTTCTCTTTGACCAGCGCATCTGCAATTTTAGTGTTGCCAACACCGCGCCAGATATGGCAGATTGCTAAGGCTAATGCGTCAGCGCTATCGGCTGGCTTAGGTGCTGCATCTAGTTTTAAAATATTTAACACCATCTTACCTACCTGAGCCTTATTAGCTCGGCCGGAACCAGTAACTGCTGCCTTTACTTCACTCGGTGTGTGCATCACAACCTTGGTCTGGTTACGAGCTGCCAGCAATAACGCGATTCCGGCAGCTTGAGCCGTGCCCATAACGGTGCGCAAATTATGTTGAGAAAAAACTCGCTCAATAGCAATCACATCTGGTTTGAATTCGGTAATCCAAAGTTGAATCTCTCGTTCTAACTGTAAGAGGCGAGATTCAGTTGGGTCTTCAGAGGAAGTAAGAATGACTCCGACGGCAACCATTTGTAACGGAGCGCCAATGGATCCCTCGACAACGCCGATACCGCAACGTGTTAAACCTGGATCAATACCTAGAACTCTCACTTGCTAAGCCTAGATACTGGCTCAGACATGTTAAGTCAGGCTCGCCATTACCTCATCGGATACATCAAAGTTGCTAAATACGTTCTGCACATCATCTAGTTCTTCAATTGCATCGATTAACTCGAATACCTTGGTTGCGCCTTCAGCATCTAGCGGAATTGTCATCGATGGCAGGAAGGAAGAATCTGCTGACTCATAATCGATTCCTGCGCTTTGAAGTGCGGTTCGAACCACAACGAGATCACTCGCTTCGCATACAACTTCAAACGATTCACCTAGATCATTTACTTCTTCGGCGCCAGCATCAAGGACTGCCTCTAGAACCGAATCCTCAGTTAGTTCGCCAATCTTTTTAACGATGATCACGCCTTTGCGATTAAATAAATACGCAACTGAACCTGGATCAGCCATGCTGCCACCATTGCGAGTAACCGCAACGCGAACTTCTGATGCAGCACGATTGCGACTATCGGTTAAACATTCGATCATTATCGCAACACCATTAGGGCCATAGCCTTCATACATAATGGTCTGCCAATCAGCGCCGCCAGATTCCAAACCTGCTCCGCGCTTTACCGCGCGATCAATGTTATCCGCTGGCATTGAATTCTTTTTTGCTTTTGCAATCGCATCGAAGAGCGTTGGATTGCCATCAATATCAGGGCCACCATTACGTGAGGCAACTTCGATTGCCTTAATTAATTTGGCAAAGTTCTTGGCACGACGGCTATCAATGATTGCCTTTTTGTGCTTTGTCGTTGCCCACTTGGAATGGCCGGACATGATCTACCCCCTAGAAATTTCACCGTAACTACCGATGAAAGTTATGGAACTACTTTACCGCAGCCTTTTCCAAAGCCGGACGCGCTACCGATTCGATAAAGAAGCGATGAATTCGATTGTCCCCCGTTAGCTCGGGATGAAAACTCGTAGCTAAGAGCCCGCCTTGGCGCACCGCAACTGCGTGATCAAACGTTGCCAGTACTTCGACATTTGGTCCTACTGATTCCACCCAAGGTGCACGAATGAAAACCGCACGAACGGGTGGGTTGGTGATTCCGGCAAATTCCAAGTCGGTTTCAAAGGAATCAACTTGGCGACCAAAGGCATTTCTACGAACTGTGATGTCTAGTCCACCAAAAGTTTCCTGACCAACACCAGCATCTAATACCCGATCAGCGAGCAAGATCATGCCGGCACAAGAACCATAAACCGGCATTCCGGCAGCAATGCGAGCCTTAAGCGGTTCGAACATGTCAAAGCTACGAGCTAAATTCGCTATTGCAGTTGATTCCCCGCCAGGTAAAACGAGCGCGTCGACTGTAGTTAATTCACTTGGACGGCGAACGATGCTGGCGTTAACGCCACACTCTTCAAGTGCAAATAGATGTTCCCGAAAATCGCCTTGCAGCGCTAGAACACCAACTCGCATGATTGAAACCTAAATTACCAACCGCGCTCAGCTAAGCGATGGGCAACTGGCAGATCAGCAACGTTAATGCCAACCATTGCATCGCCTAAGCCACGCGAAACATCAGCTAAAACTTTTGCGTCATCAAAGAATGTTGTTGCTTTAACACAAGCTGCAGCGCGCGATGCTGGATCGCCAGACTTGAAAATACCAGAACCGATAAATACTCCATCGGCGCCCATCTGCATCATTAGAGCAGCATCGGCAGGAGTTGCAATTCCGCCCGCAGTGAAAAGAACTACTGGTAATTTGCCGGTCTGGGCAACTTCTTTAACTAAATCAAAAGGAGCCTGCATGTTCTTGGCGGCTACATAAAGTTCATCTTCACGAAGTGACGTTAACCGACGAATCTCGCCACCAATTGCACGCATATGAGTCATTGCATTTGATACATCGCCAGTTCCTGCTTCGCCCTTTGAGCGAATCATGGCTGCACCTTCATTAATACGACGAAGTGCTTCGCCTAGATTTGTAGCACCGCAAACAAAAGGAATTGTGAAATTCCACTTATCAATGTGATTCTCGTAATCAGTTGGTGTTAAAACTTCAGATTCATCGATGTAATCGACCCCTAAGCTCTGCAAGATTTGCGCTTCCACAAAATGACCAATGCGTGCTTTAGCCATAACAGGAATTGAAACAGCAGCCTTAATTTTTTCAATCATGTCTGGATCTGACATACGAGCAACGCCACCTTGCGCACGAATATCTGCAGGCACGCGCTCGAGCGCCATAACTGCAACAGCACCGGCTGCCTCGGCAATCTTGGCTTGTTCAGCGTTAACCACGTCCATGATGACGCCGCCCTTAAGCATCTCGGCCATGCCGCGCTTGACTCGTGCTGTTCCTACATTCTGGCTCATGCAGATGCTCCTAGTTATGTTTTCTTGGCAAGTTTTTAGCTCGCGATCAGGGTGCTTACTCTACTTTGAATCAGGTGAAGTTGGCGCGGTGAGGGTGAATTCAGGCTTGCGATCGGTCAAGGCTACCCAGACTGAACCTGCTGCAAACTTAATCTCACTGCCATCGGCCAAAGTCCAGGTTGTGCCAGATTCGGCAGTTGGCCTGTTCCAGTTAGCTTTGAAAGATCTCCCATCGCGCAAGATGTAACCAGCGCCGGTTCCAACAGTCTCAGAAAGCGGGGTGTAACTACCATCAGAACTGCGATAGATGGAATCTGACATTTCTACAGTTTGAATGACGAAAGTAGTTGGACCCAACTGTTTGCCACCGGCTGCGAAATTTGCCACGCCGCCATTGCTTAACAACCAACGTTTTTCAGTTTTTGACCAGGTTGCTTCGTATTTTGATGCTGGCCAGCGCAGTGATACCGAATCAATTGCAACGCCACCAACTGGTGCATCTCCGAAACTCCAACCGACTGTTTTGGAAATAGCAACATCTCGACCATCGGAGTCAACTTTTTCCAGAAGTAAATCGCCTCGTAAGACCATGTCATATGGTGCCGACCTATTCGCATCTCGCGTATAAATAGTCGGTGACTGACGTTGAGCCCCGTAATCCCAAAGATTCGAATTAGAAATAACTGTGAGCATTGCTCGTTGCGCGCCGCTGTACGCAAAAATTACTTTGCCGTATTGCGACAAGATATCAATGTCGGAAATACGAGCGCTTCGAATTGGCCCAATATTTTGTGGAATCACCGAAGAAAAAATTGCGGCCAAACGAGTTAGTCCACCCTCGACCTGTTCAATGTAAACAACGTCTGCATCTTCTATCCCGATCTGCGGTCGAGCGAGCGAAGTGTCATCTATTTTTACCGCCAGAATCGGACCATCGACACCAATGCGTCCACTAATCGAATTAAGCGTTTTCTCACTTTGTGCTGAATTCGATTCTTCCTCACCTGCGCAACCTGAGAGCGCTAGAGAGCAAACTACGAGAGCAACAATAAATTTAGATCGCATCGGCTTCAAACTCATAAGTAACTGGCAGCGGCGCTGTGCCTGCTAGACGGAATAATCTAAATACTAACTTGTTACGGATCAACTGAGTACGTGTCACTGATTCAACATGAATAGAAATAGCGACTTTAATCTTGTCAGTGAGTTGATCGAGTTCATGTAGCAGCGCCTGATCGGACTTAGCCACAATGCTTTCGCGCTCAGCCAGCATCATTCCAAGCGCGCCAGATAAAACACTCTCGGCACTTGAGCGATCTTCGATATCAGCACCTCGCGCTTGATACGCACTTGCCGTAAGCAAGAGCGAAGTAGCTGGATCTGTGATTGAACTGCGAGCAACTTCAAGAGCAATTGCGGCGCGACGTTGCAAGAGCGAATCAAGCGTTGCCCAACTAGTTTCAACTCGATGATGTAAACGATCCAATCGACTTGCTGAGAAGGTTAAATACCAAAAGATTAGAGTCGCCAGGCCTGCGAAGAGAATTACGTTTTTCATCTTTAATCTCTCCCTAACAATCTTGTCCAAGAACGATTCTCTGACGTTAATGACACTTTCTGCCCACTAACCATAGCTAGCTCGTAAACTTCAAAAATCTCTTCGCCAACTTGGCCCCAGTCAAATCTTTGCGCATGAACTGCGCCCGCTTTAGCTAATTCTCTTCGCTTAGTGTCGTCCCGCAATAAATCTATAATCACTTTGGCTAGATTTTCTGAATTCTCAGATTCAAAGAGTGCGCCGTATTGGCCATTGCCTAGAACATCTGCAAAGGCGGGAATATCACTGGCAACTACTGCTGCTCCCCCGGCCATCGCTTCAGCCAAAATGATGCCAAAAGATTCACCGCCGGTATTTGGTGCGATGTAAAGCGAAACACTTGCCAGAAAATCAGCCTTATCTTCTTCGCTGATCTTGCCCAAGAATTCCACTCGATTTCGAAGTTGGGGATCCACTTTCGCTAAAACTTCTTCGCTATCGCCAGGACCGGCAATTAGAACGCGGATATCAGGAATGAAGCGCGAAATAATCGGCAACGCATCTAGTAAAACTGGCAAACCTTTTCGATCTTCTTCGAATCGTCCTAAGAAACCAATCGTGTTGCCTTGCCATTCCGTGCGAGATGAACCATCACGATAATTCTCCGCATAAATTCCATTTGGAATCACGATCGCATCGGTCTCTAGATGAGCTGTCAGCGTTAAACGGGCAGATTCACTCACTGCAATGCGAGCCGAGAGTTTCTCAATAACTGGTTCCAAAATCGGTCCAATAGCAAAAATAGCTTTTTGATATTTTGCCGCCGCATGAAATGTGCCAACCATTGCACCTTCACCAGCCCAGCATGCAAGCAGTGAGAGTGAAGGTATCGCTGGCTCGTGCAAATGGAGCAGATCAAAGTCGCCATCATTGATCCAGCTACGGACTCGACTATTTGCGCCAACGCCGAACAACACTCGAGCGACTGCGCCGTTATATGGAATCGAAACTGCGCGACCAGCGCTCACCACATAATCTGGTAAATCTTCGCTTTCAGTCGCAGGTGCCAATACTTCAACATGATGCCCGTTATTAATCAGGAACTCGGCTAGATCACGAATATGGTTTTGCACTCCACCTGGAACATCCCAGCTATAGGGACAGACAAGTCCAATTCTTAATTTGCGATTAATCATGAACGCTCCACAAAGTCGCCATCAACCCAGATGCGTTGCAACATATGCCAATCTTGCGGATGCTCTGCAATACCTGCGGCAAAATTATCAGCACATAGTTGCACTGTCTTGGCGACTTGTTCGCTTTCAGTTTCGCCAGCGGCGATCAATATCTTTCGAAAATCAATATGTATCCCAGTTTTGGTATATGAAACATAAGCGGTGATTAGATCCGCTCCAGTGCGCAGGGCCAATAGCGCAGGCCCTGCTGGCATTCGAGCAGTGCCATCGAAAAATTTCACATCAATCCCGCTACGCGAGAGATCTCGGTCTGCAACGAGAGCGACCAACTTGCCTTCGCGCAATCTGCTTGCCAACGTGCCCATCACTCGACCATCTAGCGGCAAAGCTTCCATCCCAATAGCTTGGCGATATTCCAAAAATTTACGAAATAACTTTTCCGGTTTTAGCCGCTCTACGACTGTAACTAGCGGAATACCTTGGCTACAGAAGTACGACCCGGCATGATCCCAATTACCAGCATGCGGCAACGCAACTACTACGCCACGCTTGCTGCGCACAGGTTCGAGCAGCAGTTCGGCATCATTTACCGTAACGGTCGACTGAATACGTTTGGTATCCCAATCGGG
>CAJAFH010000207.1 GCA_903939005.1 uncultured Actinomycetes bacterium
TGCTACACCAGGTCTTTAGCTTTAACTCTCCAGTCTGGTTTAACGTGGGTACTAACGCGCCACAGCAAGTATCAGCTTGTTTCATTTTATCCGTAGATGACACCATGGATTCAATTCTTAACTGGTACCGCGAAGAAGGAATGATCTTCAAGGGCGGTTCAGGTGCTGGTCTAAACCTTTCACGCATTCGTTCATCAAAGGAACTACTTAAGTCAGGTGGCACAGCCTCTGGCCCAGTTTCATTTATGCGCGGTGCTGATGCATCTGCAGGCACCATCAAGTCAGGTGGCGCAACACGTCGTGCGGCCAAGATGGTTGTTCTAGATGTTAATCACCCAGATATCGAAGAATTCATTGAGACCAAGGTTGCTGAAGAAGACAAGATTCGCGCACTTCGCGATGCTGGCTTTGACATGGACCTCGGTGGCAAAGACATCATCTCGGTTCAATACCAGAATGCAAATAACTCAGTTCGTGTTAGCGATGAATTCATGCGCGCATACGAAAACGGTACAGGCTTTGGGTTAACTGCTCGTTCAACTGGAGAAGTTATTGAAACAGTTGATGCACGCGCGCTATTCCGCAAGATGGCCGAAGCTGCATGGGCATGCGCCGATCCAGGAATTCAATATGACGACACCATCAATGATTGGCACACCAATCCTGAGACCGGTCGCATCAACGCATCAAACCCATGTTCTGAATACATGTCACTAGATAACTCATCTTGTAACTTGGCTTCACTTAACTTGATGAAGTTCCTTAAGGCCGATGGTTCATTTGATGCAAAGACATTTGCTCGTGCAGCTGAAGTAATCATCACTGCAATGGATATCTCAATCTGTTTCGCAGATTTCCCAACTCAAGCAATCGGTGACACAACTCGTGCATACCGTCAGCTTGGAATCGGATACGCAAACCTTGGCGCACTACTTATGGCATCAGGTCTTGCATATGACTCTGAAGGTGGCCGCGCCCTTGCTGGTGCGATCACATCGCTAATGTCAGGTGTTACTTACAAGCGTTCAGCTGAACTAGCTGGCATTGTTGGTCCATACGATGGTTTCGCACAGAACGCAAAGCCACATGCTCGCGTTATGCGCAAGCACGCAGCTGCATCATCATCTGCTAAGTCAATGACAACTCTTGATAAAGATGTTTGGGCCGAAGCTAACAAGGCTTGGGATGCATGTCTTTCAACTGGCGATAAGAACGGCTGGCGTAACGCACAGATTTCTGTGCTTGCCCCAACTGGCACTATCGGCCTAATGATGGATTGCGATACAACCGGTATCGAACCTGACTTCTCACTAGTTAAGTTCAAGAAGCTAGTTGGCGGCGGTTCAATGCAGATCGTTAACCAGACTGTGCCAGCAGCTCTTAAGAAGCTTGGCTACACAGATGAGACCATCGAAGCAATTGTTGAATTCATTGCAAACAACGGACACGTCATTGATGCACCTGGCCTAAAGCTAGAGCACTACGACGTATTCGATTGCGCACTAGGTGCACGATCAATCGCGCCAATGGGCCACGTTCGCATGATGGCTGCATGTCAGCCATTCCTATCAGGTGCGATTTCAAAGACCGTTAACCTGCCAGAAGATGCAACTGTTGAAGATGTCGAAGAGGTTTACTACGAGAGTTGGAAACTAGGCATCAAGGCACTTGCTGTTTATCGCGACAATTGCAAAGTTGGTCAACCGTTATCTGATGGCAAGGCAAAGAAGAAGGATGTTGAAGTTGAAGCGGTAGCACCTGCTGCTGCAACACGTAAGCGCCTTCCAAAGTCTCGTCCATCAACTACAACATCATTTGCAGTCGGTGGCGCCGAGGGTTACATGACTTCAGGTGCTTACGCTGATGGCGCACTTGGCGAAGTATTCCTAAAGCTAGGCAAGCAAGGTTCAACACTTGCCGGTGTAATGGATGCCTTCTCAATTGCAGTATCAATTGGTTTGCAATACGGCGTGCCACTAGAGACCTTCGTAGAGAAGTTCACTAACTTGCGCTTCGAGCCAGCTGGTATGACTGATGATCAAGATATTCGTATGGCGCAATCAATGATGGATTACATCTTCCGTCGTCTAGCACTTGATTACTTGCCATTTGAAACTCGTAGCGGAATGGGTCTCTACACAACTGCAGAGCGCGCCCGCGCCCTGGAGACCGGTGAATATGCTCAAGATGTTGCAGCAGTCACCGAGACCTTGTCGCAATCAGCAGCTCCTGCTGCAGCGCCAGTTGCTCCAGCAGCACCAGCAGCCAAGGTTCAAGATGTGAAGATCGAAGAAGCACCACGTGCTTACAACTCTTCAACTGAACTGATGGAAGCAATCACCGGTATCGCCTCCGACGCTCCGCTATGTATGACTTGCGGCGTGAAGATGCGTGCATCAGGTGCCTGCTACGTCTGCGAAGGCTGCGGCAACACCTCAGGCTGCAGCTAAGACACGCTCATCTAAATGGAAGGTTTAGGGTTGAAAAGCCACTAAACTAACCTCATATTAAAGAAACTACCTTCGCGGGTTATCCGGTTCGCGGGGGTTTTTCTTTGCCCAAAAACAGCTAGCTTCAAATAGCTGCTGGGCACGGGCAGGGGATTTCCCGAGAAATACTTTATGACACTCTGGGGGCGTTGCAGGGATATCTCTGCAAAGAGGTTCACTCTTATAACTATGAATATTTCATTTCAAATAAGAAACCGACAACTTCTATGGGCAGCATTTCTATTGCTCATTCCAGATACTTTCTTCTGGTACTCATCACTTGGTTCGGCTTGGTCTGATCCTTCAGAATCTTTTAACTTTCTGAGCTCAGATACCTATCTGTCGGCAAGTGCGGTTGTTTATTTGCTGCTCTTTTTCATTTTATTCGTTAAAGGTGATCGAGTCTGGAAACCATATTTCATGGTCTTAGCAACCCTTATGGGAATCTACCGATTCATATCGCTAGCAGATACTTGGAATAAAGAAGGCACTGCTGGAAAAACAATTCTAAATAATTTATTCGTAAAGTTTGATGATCAGTTGCCTTTGCAGTTGTTATCAACCATTGCAATGATCATTATTATCGGGCTTTCATTTAATGAGTTTAAGAAAGTTAGTTCTATTACCAAAGCCCTATGGAATCGGGCTTTTGGGACATCGGAGCTATCGTTAAAGACGATCTTGGCAACGGTGATCTATTTAGTGGCTACCCTCGGCCTGGCTGTCACAGAATTTATAACACTTAAGAATGATGCTGCCTTTCGCTCTCAGCAATACATGGAAGCCGGATTTCAATGGACGCTAGCATTTGGCTGGATCTTTGGGATCTTAATTATTTTGCTAGATGTAATCATCTTGTCGGTGCTAGCCGTATTCTTCTTTACGACAATCCATATTTGGTGGAAAGAGCTAGTTCAGCTCTGGCAATCACTTAAAGACTTCCGCGTTAACAAATACATAACCCGATTAATCACCGGCTATATCTATACCTACCTCTTCATTTTCACGGTGATTGTGATGGCGTTGGTGACACCTATCGCCACTTTCGGTCTTTATGGCGCAACTTATGGAAATGAGATTAAGCCGATCTTGGCGGTGTTTATGTTGACCGGTGTGCTTCTCGGAATTTTCGTGACGATGGCCATCTTGTTGGCAATTCGCCTATTGGTAGAAGTCTCAGTGGCCCTTATTCATATTGCCCAGAACACCAGCAGATAAGGAACTTTAGGCAGTCTGTTAATATTTCAAGATGGCTAGTGAGATTGAGTATTTCATTGAGGGCGTCAGCAGCCCCGTGCACCGCTTTAATCTAGGTGATCGCACAATTGAATACTGGGCTCCTGAAACAGCCACGGATCGAATTCTCATCGCTCATGATGGTCAATGTATTTTTGATACCAGAACAGCCAAGAAATCAACAACATGGGAGTTAGCCCAAAACTCGATCAAAGTAGCGGCAGAATTAAATGTGACGCCACCTTTGATTATTGGCATCTGGCACCAAGGTCAAGTAGGGGATTCGGTTGCTCGCGGCCTTGATCTTTCACCAGATAGTTACTTTAAATCAGGCATTCCGCTCTTTCCGAAGAATGGTCCATTTGATATCAACGCAACAAAGGGCGATGTATATTTAAATGAGATATTTACGTCATACCTTCCCGAAGTTTTAAGTCGCACGAATGCTGCTTATTCACCTGAGAGAACAGCAATGATTGGTGCCAGCAGAGGCGGGCTCAGTACGTTGTATGCACTCAAGGATCACTCAGAAAAGTTTCATACTGCGCTGGCACATTCCACACATTGGACTATCGGAAAGTACCCGCTAGTTGATTTAACCATTGCTGGCTTGCCTGAGCCGGGCAAACATAAAATTTGGATGGCTCATGGCACGCAAGGATTTGATTCAGAGTATGGCGAGTTTCAAGATCATGCCCACAAGTTGTTGCTGGATAAGGGGTATTCATTTGATCGCGATTTAGCTTTCACTCTTTATGAAGGTGCTGCGCACACCGAATCTGCCTGGGCTGCCCAAGTAGGAGATTCACTTCGTTTTTGGATAAACAAATCGTTATAAAAATATCGTTGCTAAATCTCCAAATCCCTTGACTTCGGTAAACCCCAGCACTAACTTACTGTAAACGTTTACAGTAGGAAGGAGCGGGGCGATGACTCGAAGCACTAAAACCAGAGCAACTATGCATGACGTCGCCCGCGAAGCCAACGTTTCAATAGCTTCAGTTTCACGCTTCATTAATGGCCAGACAGTGCGCGAAGAGATCGAGCCAAGAATTACCAAAGCAATCTCATCCCTTAATTTCAAGCCAAATTCAGCAGGTAGAGCGCTTCGAGCAAGTAAAACCCAGCAAATCTGCCTTTCGGTGCCTGATATTTCAAACCCGGTTTATCAAACTATTACTAAAGGCGTTCAAAACATCCTCAATGAGACTGATTACCGTTTGATGTTAGCGCCGCGAAACATGTCAGTTGAAGAAAATTTGGCTTTGATCGATTCTCTTGATTCAAATTATGCCGATGGCTTTATCTTTCTATCCTTAGTTGATGATCCAAGGATTAGAAAAGCTTTTCTAAAATTAAGTATTCCGGCTGTAGTAATTGGAAACGTCGAAGTCCATGAAGAAGTAGACACAATAAAAGTATCCTCGGGTGCAGTCGAATTAGCTCTTACTTTTCTGGTCGATAAGTATGGCGGAGATGTTCTCTTCTTAAATGGTCCAACTTCTACGATTCCTGGACGAAACCGAGAGAAAGGCTTCCTCGAGGCTATGCAAAATCGAGGCATTGACGGCACTAAACATGTTGTTGAAGCCGAAAGTTTTAATGTTGACGCTGGTTTAGCGGCTCTGGCAAAAGTTAAAAATATAAGCAAATATCGCTCGATTATCTGCGCTAATGACTTGTTAGCAGCGGCAGCCTTGCGTTTTTTATCAACTTTGAAAATTGAAGTTCCAAATAAAATTGCAGTTATCGGAATTGATAATACTGATCTAGCAAGCGTTCTCAGTCCAGCCCTAACTTCGATTGACTATAAGTCTGAGTATCGCGGCGAGCTGGCCGCCAAGTTCATTTTAGATCGACTGAACGATCCGACTACGGCCTATCGAAAGATCAGTATTGCTCCAGAATTAGTCGAACGGGAATCGGCATGACAAAGAGAATCTCCACAATCAAGAATCAAGACAGATCAGTCAAAATTCTTCTTTCTCCTCTGCTTGTTTTAATTATTTTGGTGAGCACGATCCCAATTATTCTTTCAATATTGGCTTCGTTCACTGACTGGGTAGCTGGAATTGACGTAGATATCAATTTCGTTGGTCTTACTAACTTCAGATACATGCTGACAGATATGCAGTTTTTTGCCTCATTTAGGCTTGGCTTGATCTGGTCTATTCTCGTAACGCTTCTAACCACAATCATGGGTGTTTGTGTGGCACTGCTGCTCAACCAAAATAAGCGATACATGTTCCCGTTGAAGTTATTAGCACTTTCCCCTTGGGCAATGTCACCACCAGCTATCGCAGTTATCTGGATTACCTTAATGAACGTTAACAGCGGCCCATTCAATGTGATTCTTAGAAAACTTAATGTTCCAGCGGGCGAAATTGGTTTTCTAGAAGATCCAACTCTCTTTTTCCCAACCTTACTTGTTATTGGCGCGTGGGCCTTGATGCCAATGATTACCTTGTCCGCGTTAGCCTCTTTAAAAATACTCTCACGCGAACTCTCAGAAGCAATGGATATTGATGGAGTTACTCCACTACAAAAACTACGCCATTTGATTCTTCCGCACCTTCGCCCGGTATTAGTGCCGTTGTTTGCTTTAAACCTCATTTGGAACTTTGGCGCATTCGATTTGATTTATGTAATTCTTGGTTCATTCCCACCACCAAATTCCGAAATCCCAATTGTTTTTGCCTTCAGACAAGCATTTAAATATGGGCAGTTTGGATACGCAAGTGCTTTAGGCGTAACAATCGCATTATTCGAACTCGTACTTGTCTATGTAATTTTGAAAAAGCAGATGCGTGAGAGCAATCAATGAAGACTTTAAGAGTAATCGGAACTGTATTCTTCACGATCTTCTTTGGGCTGCCTCTTTTTTGGCTGGTTTCAACTTCGCTTAAACAAGAATTACAGATTGGCAGTAGTGATTTAATCTGGTTCCCAACTAAACCAGACTGGGCAAATTACGCCGAAGCGGTTAATCGAAGCGGAATTCTAGTTGCGGCATGGAATAGTTTGTGGATGTCTGCAGTGTCTGCATTTATCACCACCGCTGTAACGGCTCCTGCAGCTTACTTGGTGGCGCAATCACGAGGCTGGTTTTCAAAAGTGGCAACTGGCTGGGTTTTAAGCTCCCAAGTCTTCCCATCAATTTTGACTGTTTTCCCACTCTTCTTAATTTACGTAAAAATTGGTCTATTCAATACTTTTGCCGGAGCCATAATTCTTTACGTTATTTTCAATTTGCCGTTTTCACTTTGGCTGCAGCGTGGCTTCGTTAAGAATGTTCCTACCGAGATTCTAGAAGCTGGCAGGATCGATGGCGCATCTGGACTCAAAGTACTTCGTTATGTGGTCTTTCCGTTGATTCTGCCTGGATCAATCGTGGTCTTTATTTATGCATTCATTAACACTTGGAATAACTTCCTAGTGGCAACAGTGTTCTTGCAAGGTAATGAAAAGCAAACGCTTACGACTCAACTTGCAAGATTTATCGGAACAGAAGGGTTAGGTTTATTCGGTCCATTCGCAGCAGCGACTGTGCTTTCGGTAATCCCAACGCTTCTCTTGTTCATCGTACTGCAACGAAAATTCACAGCTAACTTGGTCGCAGGTGCAGTCAAGAGTTAGTCGTGATGTTTTAAAAACCAACCAATGTAGGGGGAGAAATGAAGCAAAGTCGCTTTAATGCAAAAGCAAAGCTTTTGTCTTTGGCAGCTATTGGTGCAATTTCAATTGCAACACTAGTGCCAATCCAATCAGCATCAGCAGCCAATGAACTTCGATTTATGTCATGGGCTTGGCAAGATACTCATATTGCGGTACTTAAGAACTTAGTAGCGCAGTGGAATAAGGCAAATCCAAGCATTCCTGTAAAGCTTGAACTAGTTGATGAAGATGGTCTATATACTCAGCTTTCAACTGGTTTCCTAGCAGGTACTGCTCCAGATGTAATTGATACCGAAGCTGCAGCTGCTCTTCAGTATGCAAAGAGTGGATATCTATACAACCTTTCTTCTGATATGCGTTACATCCAGAAGGAAATCAACCCAGGAATATGGTCAACAGTTAATTACAAGGCGAAGATGTTTGGTGCGCCATGGATGGTTGAGCAATACATGGTTGTTGCTAACACAGAACTATTCAAGAAGCTTGGCGTAGCAGTTCCTAAGCAAACAGATACTTTGACTTGGGATGAACTTCGTGCCTTGGCTAAGAAGGTAACAACTGCTGATATGCCTGGTATCGGTATCGGACTTGGTTCCGCTGCGAAACTAACAATGGTTATGGGTCCAACAGTTGGCGCTAAGTACTTCACTGGTATTACAACTGGTGCAAAGGCTCGCCTAATTCAGGGTGCTCCAGAACTAGAAGTTGTTAAGCAGATCAACGACATGATTCAAGTTGATAAGAGCTTGAGCAGCCGTTATGTGAGCTCAAATCCTCAGACCGACTTCTTAGCTGGCAAGTTGCCACTTTGGTTCACAAAGAACTCATTGGCAAACACCATCGACTTACAGTCAGATATTAAGTACCAGTATCTGCCAATGATTTCAGGCAGCGGTGGCGCTAAGCAGGCACCTACAGCTGGAATCTATGCAGTTAGCGCTCAGAGCAAGCAAACCAAGAACTCAGTTAAGTTTGTGAAGTTCTTGATGGAAGCTCAGAACCTAGCTCAAACAAATATCGCAGTTGGCGGTTCTATTCCAGGTACAACCAGTGGACAAGCAGCTGTTAAGGCGATCAAGAAGGATGCAAACTGGCAGTTCATCATGAGCCAGGGAGTAAACCTAACTACTGCGCCATTCTTGTTCGTGCCACAGTGGGAAGCTTGGAAGGGCTCCTTCCAGAACCCACAAGCTAAATTGCTTTATACCGGCAAGATAACTCTTGATGAGTATAAGAAAGCACTAACAAATGGCTGGAATGGTCTCCGTTAAAGACTAATAAATATCTAGAACGTCCCCAAGGTCAGACTAAAGCCTGACCTTGGGGACACTAAATAACTGGGAGACTAAATGTTTGAAAGCAAGGCTAGAGGCGTAATAGCAGGAGCTGCCGTTGGCGATGCACTCGGTGGAACCACAGAAGGATTTAGCCCTGAGCAAATTCAGAAACGTTATGGCGGATTCGTAGAAGGAATAGAGGGACCTTTTCATCCTGATTTTGAGACGTTTCGACCACTCTCGCCTTACCATAAAGGTGACGGTCACATAACTGACGATACTTTGATGACCGAATCTTTAATTTCGGTCTATGAGCAAGTAGCTGATCACCTCGATGCGTTTACATTCGCAAAGCACATTATTCCTGAGATGATCGAGAAGTTCAGATATATACCTGAACTTGGAAAAGAAACACTTTTAGTACATCGAGTTTTTTACGCCGAGAAATGGTTAGTACAAAGACTTCACTTCGGCCACGTTGATCCCCGCGAAGCAGGCGTTGGCAACATGGTTAATTGTGGTGCCGCTATGTACATGAGCCCGGTAGGCATAGTAAATGCTGCCGACCCAGTTGGTGCTTATAAAGAGGCAATTGAAATTGCCGGAGCACATCAATCTAGTTTTGGTCGTGAGGCAGCAGGAGTTTTTGCAGCTTGCGTTGCACAGTCCTTCGCTAGTGGCACTAACGTTAAAGAGATTGTTGAGTGCGCAATAGATCTTGCACATGATGGAACCAAGAAAGCGATCGAAGCAGTTGTGAAGGCTGCGCAAGGTCAAGATGACTGGAAGAGTGCGATACCAGTATTGCGTAATAGTTTTAGACCCTTTGACACTTTAGAGGATGAATACCGTGTTCATGGAGATGACGCTAGAAAACCTAGCCGATTACTTGCTATCGAAGAACTACCAATTGCAATTGGAATGTTAGTTGTTGGCAAAGGCGATTTCCGCAAAAGCGTACTTGGTGGCGTTAATTATGGTCGCGACTCTGATTCGATTGCCACCATGTCAGGTTCAATTGCAGGTGGGCTAAATGGAATAGAGAATATTCCAAGTGATTGGCTTTCTGATATTGAGAAAGCGAGTCGTAGAAACTTTTCTCTATCGGCGGACAAAATTGCTGCAGTAGCCAGAATGATTGGTGCGAAAGATGCCGCGAAAATCAAAGCCACATCAGATGCACGAGAAGTGCTTTTTTCTAACAAGGGGAAGTAATTGAGTCAACAACTCGATAGAGCGCGCGGTTCACTAGCTGGACTAGCAATTGGCGACGCGTTAGGCAGACCAGTAGAGGGAATGTCTTATCAAGATATCAGAGCAAAATATGGCGCAATTGATGATTTTGTAAA
>CAJAFH010000208.1 GCA_903939005.1 uncultured Actinomycetes bacterium
GCTCAACTAATAAATCATGGAAAGTTGCATGGTATCGATTTTGTTCTATGCGTTTCGCCTGGATTATCAGTTGAGTATTCAAATGAGGCTGATGTTGATGCTGTAGTAAATCGTTTTAAGCAGTTAACAGATCTAGGAGCAACTCATTTTGGCATGCTCTGGGATGACATTGCTTGGGAAATGCAGCACGATTCAGATAATGCTAAGTATGTTTCTACGGCTCAGGCACATGCTGATTTCACGAATCGTGTTTGGGATAAATTAGTTGCATACAACGAGCAAGCAAAACTTACTGTTTGCCCTATGCACTATGCCGGTCGTGGCAACGAGCCTTACTTAGTCGATTTAGGTCGCGATCTTAAGTCTCGAGTAAATTTGATGTGGACGGGTCGCCAGATATGTTCAGAGTATTTAGATGTTTCCGATGCAGTGGTATTCGAGCGCAGCGCTCTGCGGCCAGCACTTTATTGGGATAATTTCCCAGTAAATGACGGTGGCATGCAGGTAAACCTCTACATCGGGCCGATTCGTGGGCGTGAAAAAGGTTTACATAAATACTCAGCCGGGCTGCTTTCAAATCCAATGCTGCAATTCGAAGCATCGCTAATCCCTATTTCTACAATTGGGGATTACCTCTGGAATTCACAAGATTACGATCCTGAGATCTCTTGGGAAGCAGCGCTCATAAAAGTGATTACAAATGACGCTGATCGAGCAGCCTTGCGTAAGTTCTTCCGCACCTCGCTTGGCTCTAATGTGGGCGGCGATCCGGCTCCGGATCTACGCCAAGTTTTTCGCGCTGGTGTTACAGCTTGGCGATCAGGAGAAATGAACAGAGCTGCAGATATCTTTGCTGCTGCTGGCAAAGATATGGAGACAAATTTTCAGTACTTGACCAGTGGTATTTCAACAGTTCCGGAATTGATTTCAGAGATAACTCCATGGCTTGCAAAGTATCGTGTTGGAGGCGAGGCACTTGTTGGCTTAGCCGAAGTACTACGTACATGCACTTATGACAAAACAAGAATGATAATTACTGGCCCAGCTGAGGCGCCAGCAAAACTAGAAGCGCTAGTTGAGAAAGTTGAAAACGTGCGCAAACGCTTGTTTGGTGACCAAATTGTTGGCCCGCTAAACGAACTAGCAGCTGAACTACAAACCTACAGTTCGTAACCAAAGGTCAGCCATAATCTGATGGCCAAGTTTTGATGGGTGAATCCCGTCATCAGCTAATTCGACCGTAGCTATTTCATTTGAAATTGCCTTGAAGTGTTGATCAAATGGAACTAACTTTGCACCGAATTCCGCAGCCATCTTATGAACAACTGCAATCTTTGGGTCTAAATCTTCGCGCCAAGTATTCATTTCATCGCGCACTTCAAGTAAAAAAGGTTCGCAGAGAACTAATTGCGGGTTACCTTGAGCTTTTGTTGCCGTTAACACTCGGCGATAGCGCTCTTCAAAATCTTCAACTGTTGTTGGGTCGTTATCGTCATAGCGACGCCAGGTGTCATTGATGCCAATTGCTACAGATACCAAAGTTGGCTGAAGGGCCAAAACATCGGTATTCCAACGGTTTTCTAGGTCAATCAAGCGGTGGCCGCTGGTGCCTACGTTGATGATCTCACCCGATAACCGACCGCTATTGGCGATGTTAAAGACGTAGCCATCACCAAATGGTGGCTCGACTAGACGCCCACAATCCGTAACGCTATCTCCGATAAATACAGTTACATTCGACATAAGGCATATCTTAACTATTAATCGGTGCGTAAGATAGCGCTCATGTCTGTGGCGAATCTTCCTGATGATCCAAATTGGCCAC
>CAJAFH010000209.1 GCA_903939005.1 uncultured Actinomycetes bacterium
CGTTTGGATATGCAGCTAGGACATCGGCGCGCATGCCATCGCTAACGGCAATGATGGCATCGGCAGATTCGTAAGCACTCTTTTCAGCCCACGATGAAATCTGATAACCGCCGCCAAGTTGATCAGCTTTCCAAGGACGAAGCGGTTCGAGCGAGTGAGCCGTAATTACATGGGGGACACCATGAAGCAATGCGCCAAAGTGTCCGGCCATGTTGGCATACCAAGTGTGGCTATGAATAATGTCGACGTTTTGCAAGTTCTATGCAATATCTAAATCTGTCGCGATTGCTTGAACCGCTGGGTTAGCGTCTGCAAAAGAGGCCGGTGTTAAATAACCAATCGCACCATCTTCGCGAACGCCGCCAAAACAATGGACATCTACTGAAACGCCATCAAGGGTTCTAAGTGCTTCAGTTAATTGCACAGCGTGAACGCCAGCACCACCATAAACCTGTGGTGGCCACTCTTTAGTAACAAGTCCAACTCTGGTCGTTTTCACTTGGTAAGGGTATCGTTAGGACATGGCGCGCTTTGAACAACCACTCGGTATCGTCTTAGCTGGCGGCGAAGGCAAGCGTCTAATGCCGTTAACTGCAGATCGAGCAAAGCCCGCGGTTCCATTTGGTGGTTCATATCGCCTGGTAGATTTCGTTCTTTCCAATTTAGTAAATGCAGAGATGCGCAAAATTGCAGTTTTAACGCAATATAAGTCGCACTCACTCGATCGCCACATAACTACAACATGGCGCATGTCCACTTTGCTTGGTAACTATGTAACTCCAGTTCCGGCGCAACAACGTTTGGGGCCACGTTGGTATACCGGTAGCGCTGATGCGATTTTGCAGAACTTCAATTTAATTCACGACGAAAATCCAAAACACATTGTCGTCTTTGGCGCTGATCACGTTTATCGCATGGACTCCAGCCAAATGTTTGATTTTCACTTAAGTACTGGCGCTGGTGTCACTGTTGCTGCGATTCGCATGAAGCGCTCTGAAGCGCATGACTTTGGTGTCATTGAATTAGCCGAAGATGGCGTAACCATTAAAGCTTTCCACGAGAAGCCAAGTGATCCACCTGCAATGCCAGGGCACCCTGATCTTTGCTTGGTTTCAATGGGTAATTACATTTTCAAGCGCGATGTTATGGAAGAAGCGCTAATTCTTGATTCTGAGGACCTCGAAAGTCGCCATGACTTAGGCGCAAACATAATTCCGATGATGACTGCTAATGGGGTTGCCAAAGTTTATGACTTTGCAACTAATCAAGTTCCAGGTGAGACAGAGCGCGATAAAGGCTATTGGCGCGATGTAGGTTCAATTGATGCTTATTACGACGCGCATATGGATTTAGTTTCCATTCACCCAATTTTTAATCTTTATAACCGCGAATGGCCGTTGCTTACTAATCCGCCATCGCTACCACCAGCTAAATTCAGCGAAGGTGGCCTAGCGCAAGATTCAATTGTTGGCGCTGGCACAATTATTGTCGGCGGTCACGTAAACCGTACAGTTGCTTCATACGATGTATTAGTTGAAAAAGGTGCATTCGTTGATGGTTCAGTATTGATGCCTAATGTTCGCATTGGTGATCGTGCCGTAATTCGAAATGCGA
>CAJAFH010000210.1 GCA_903939005.1 uncultured Actinomycetes bacterium
ACTTTAGAAGCTTGAGCTGCTCCGTCAATTTCCAAAACTGCACATTCAATTTCTAAACCGACAACTGCACTTTCAACCATGGCCTTGGGATCAAAGCGATGTGCTTCGGCAATCGCATTTGCTAACTGATCAGCGCTTTTAACTTTAGTCGTGCCTCGACTTGAACCACCTCGTGCTGGTTTAACAAAGAGCGGATAACCTAGCTCATCAGCTTTCTTCTGCAGCCCTGATTTATCTGTGCTCCATTGCGTTGCGGTAACTGTAAAACCATCGGCAACTTTTAAACCGTGTGCTGCAAATATTGGCTTGGCGAAAGATTTATCCATCGCTACAGCTGAAGCCAATACGCCACTTCCTACATAAGGCAGATCGGAAATTTCAAAGAAACCTTGGATTGAACCATCTTCGCCGTATGGGCCATGCAAAGTTGGGAAAATTAAATCTACGTTTAACGGCTTGCCGCCAACGCTAAAGCCGGCAACATCTGCCACCACGCCTGGCGCGTTGCTTGGTACTTCCGGCAACTTTCCATCTTTGATACTCAGCTGCTGGGTTTCTGGAACTAAAACCCACTTGCCATCCTTGGTAATGCCAATCAGAACAACATCATATTTATTGCGGTCAATAGCAGTTAAGACTCCCCCGGCAGACAGGCAGGAGATCTCATGTTCGGAACTGCGACCGCCAAATACGATCGCTACCGTCTCTTTACTCATTTAATGAAATTTTCTGAATCAGTGCTTATCTTCATTAAGCGATCCATGGCCTCTAGCGGGCTCAGGCGACCCTTAATTAAGTCGGCTACCGCTTCAATGATTGGCACTTCAACGCCTACTCGGTGAGCAACTTCAATCACAGCGCTCGCTGAAGAAACACCTTCGACGGTACGAGAGAAATGTTTACGGGCATTTTCATAGCTGCCACTGCGACCAATTTCCTCACCAAAGGTGCGGTTACGCGAAAGTGGCGATCCGCAAGTAGCCACTAAGTCGCCCATTCCGGCTAGGCCAGCAGCGGTTAAGGGGTCAGAGCCGTGCGCAGCACAGAGTCGTCCAACTTCATTTAGGCCACGGGTAATGATCATGGCTTGAGTATTTTCGCCCAGACCTAATCCGATTGCGATACCAACAGCTAGTGCAATAACATTTTTAACTGCACCGGCTAATTCGCAACCCATCACATCGGTTGATGTGTAGACGCGGTAATACTGGGCTTTAAATATTTCTTGTAACTCTTTTGCAAGTTCCATTGATTGTGAAGCAACAACAGCTGCTGCTGGTTGACGCAAGATTAATTCATCAGCCAAGTTTGGCCCGGTGATAACTGCAATTTTCCGATTAGGCAAGATCTCTTCGATGATCTCACTCATGCGCATCTGAGTAGAGATCTCGATACCTTTTAATGTACTGATAATTACTTCGTCACCTTTAAACAAAGGTTTTAGCTCGGTTAACTTTTCGCGCAAATTTTGCGCAGGAATCGCCAACACAATGTATTTCGAGTGGGCAAATGCTTCATTGATATCACTCGTCGCCTTTAGTGACTCAGGTAAAACTTGGCTACCCAAATATTTGGTATTGGTATGAGAAGTATTTATCTCAGCAACAACTTCTTCGCGGCGCCCCCAGATCAAAACGTCATTAGCGCCATCAACTAGCACCTGGGCCATCGTGCTTCCCCAAGCGCCAGCACCTAGAACGGTAATTTTCGCCATTACTTACTCTTCTTCTTGTAGTTTCCGGTGCGAGGTAGTGCGGAATTATGTGGATCAAAAATTTCGGTTGGGCGCTTTTCGTCACGCAGCTCTTCTAGGATCGAAGTAATAGCCGCCATTGCATATGCAGTTGCTTCAGCCATTGCTACCGGATCCCCTTCTTTGCCGTACCACTTACTAAAATCTAGTGGTGCGCCAGCCTTAACCTGCAATTTCGTGCGTGGAAATAACTTAAATTTCTTGCTGTAGCCAGGCAAAACTTCTTGAGCCCCCCATTGCGCAACTGGAATTACTGGGGCTTTTGACATCACCGCTAATCGGGCTAAACCGGTCTTGGCGACCATAGGCCAAGAATTAGCATCACGAGTTAGCGTGCCTTCAGGATAAACACCGAGCATGTGCCCTGCTTTTAAGAAAGCTTGCGCATGTACAAGTGCTGCGCCCGCATCTTTAGTTTCGCGCTCCACCGGAACTTGACCGGCTTTACGTAAAACGAATCCAACTATCGGAACTCTAAACACAGAAGCTTTGCCTAAAAATCTTGGGGCACGGCCATTCTTGTAGAGGAAGTGCGCGAAAACTAACGGATCAAAATAAGAGATGTGATTGCAGCAGACAATTACTGGCCCGCTCTTGGGAATGTTATGAGCCCCTTGCCAATTGTGCTTAGAAACTAAATTTATTAATGGAATTACCAGCCGACTAGCAATTGCAAATGCAGCGTTATTACCAAGTGGCTTACCTTTAGGTGGCGCATAAGAAATATTCAGTTGCGCACTTTCCATAGGTCCTATCTTAGTTTAAAAAGGAATAAAAAACGGGGCTACCTCGAAAGGCAGCCCCGCTAATTTATTTTTAAATTACTTCTTCTTCTTCTTTGCTACTGGCTTCTTCTTTGCAGGAGCCTTCTTAGCAACCTTCTTCTTAGCTGCTGGCTTCTTAGCTGCAGCCTTCTTCTTTGCAGGAGCCTTCTTAACAGCCTTCTTTGCTGCTGGCTTTGCAACTGGCTTTGCTACAACTACGACTGGCTTTGGAGCTGGTCCTAGCTTGCGCTCGCCTGAGATTGCATCCTTAAGACCCTTTGCAGGTAAGAAGCGAGGCTTCTTCATTGCTTTGATCTTGATTGTCTCGCCAGTAAATGGGTTACGACCCATACGTGCTTTGCGATCAACCTTCTTGAACTTGCCGAAGTCATTGATCATGACGTCTTCGCCAGCAACCATGTTGCGAACGATTGTGTCAAAAATAATGTCTACTGCGTGTGAAGCTTCTTTCTTGCTGCCGTTGAAG
>CAJAFH010000211.1 GCA_903939005.1 uncultured Actinomycetes bacterium
AAAAACTCACCGGTTGGTGAAACCACATCAAAATTTGTCGAAGTTCCAAAATCAACCACAATCGCTGGGCCAACAAATAAAGTATGAGCTGATAAGGTATAAACAATTCGGTCAGCGCCAATTTCTTTTGGATTATCGACCAATAACGGAACGCCTGTCTTAATGCCTGGCTCAACGATAGTAGTTGGTACATCTTCAAAGTAATCAGCAATCATGCGGCGTAGCTCGCGCAAGGTTGCAGGCACTGTGCTGCAAATTGCTAAGCCAGTTAAGTCGTACTCCGAAACCAACGCTTCGTATTGCAACCAAAGTTCATCGGCTGTGTTACGTGGGTCAGTCTTTACTCGCCATGACTGGGTTAAATTCTCACCTTCGAATATTCCCAGCACGGTATTGGTATTACCAACATCTACAGTTAACAACATAGTTATTTGCTCCTTACGTCGAGGCCGATGTCGAAATTTTTTGCAGAATGTGTGAGCGCACCAATTGCTAAGTAGTCAACGCCAGTTTCGGCGTAGCTGCGAGCTTTATCTAGCGTGATGCCACCAGATGCCTCTAATTTAGTTTGACCAGCAACCAGTGAAACTGCTGCCCGACATTGCTCAGGTGACATATTGTCGAGCAGAACTAAATCAGGCTTAAGCGGCAGAACTTCGGCTAACTGTTCCAAAGTATCAACTTCGATCTCAATCGGCGCAGTTGGAAATGCGCTGCGAACCGCGTTAAACGCTGCTTTCACGCCACCTGCTGCCGCAATGTGATTATCTTTAATCAGGGCTGCATCAGATAATGACATTCGATGATTGGTGCCGCCGCCCATGTGTACAGCAAACTTTTCTAACTCGCGCCAGCCAGGTGTCGTCTTGCGGGTATCACGAATTTCGCACTTAGTGCCAGCAATGGCATTAACCCATTGATTTGTTAATGTAGCAATGCCAGACAAGTGACCTAGGAAATTCAGTGCAGTTCGTTCTGCTAACAAAATCGCCCGTGCGTTACCAGATACTTTAATTAAGACATCGCCAGCTATAACTGAAGCACCATCTTGAATAAGTATCTCTATGCCAGCAACGCCAACTTCAGTTAAAACTGCTTTAGCCATTTCAATGCCAACAACTACACCTGACTCACGTGCCACAAATTCTGCTTTTAACTGGGCATCAGCCGCAATGGTCGCAACCGAAGTTACATCTACTCCCCCGGCCAAATCTTCGGCAAGGGCTGCTTTTACTAAATCATAATTAATCATTTATTTATCACCTGCGCATATTCGGTTGCCCAATTTCCAACTTCATCAATTTGCTGCACAATTCTTTTTTCCCAGGCAGTACTTGTCTCAGGGAAATCTTCGCGCCAATGTGAGCCACGAGTTTCTTGTCTAATCAAAGCTGCCCGCAAAATTGTTTGGGCAAGTTGAAATAGATTGGTAGTTTCCCAAGCGTCAACTTGTGGTGAATCGCTATGTCGAGCTTCGAGCCGAGATAGCGCGTTGCTAGTTTCAATTAGCGAGTCAGCTGAACGCAATACGCCTGCGCCGCGACTCATGGCAGTTTGTAGCTCTTTGCGCACTGCTGGATCAAGCAAGAAAGGTTGACTGGTATTTTCAACTGGTTCAGATTCGGCCGGTAAATTTGCGGCAATATCAGCAGCGATCCGAGCACTAAAAACTAAGCCTTCAAGGAGTGAATTTGAGGCTAATCGGTTAGCTCCATGAACGCCAGAACAAGCCGTTTCACCACAGGCATATAGGCCGGCAATACTGCTGAGACCGTTTAGATCTACGCGCACTCCGCCTGAGGCATAGTGCGAAGCTGGTGCTACTGGAATTAAATCTTTACTTGGGTCGATACCGTGAGATAAACATGATGCGTTAATCGTTGGGAATCTTTCGGCAAAACCAGTTAAGTGTCGAACATCGAGCCAGACATGGTCTTGTCCACTTTCTTTCATCTTGCGCATGATTGCGATTGCTACAACATCACGTGGCGCTAGTTCAGCCAACGGATGTAGCCCTTGCATAAATCTGACACCATTATCGTCAACTAAATATGCGCCTTCACCGCGCACCGCTTCAGAAATTAGCGGTTGCTGACCACGTGATTTTCCACCTAACCAAAGTACGGTGGGATGGAACTGAATAAATTCCACATCTGCAATTTTTGCGCCAGCTCGCAGTGCAAGAGCAACGCCATCGCCAGTAGATACCGAAGGATTAGTTGTACTGGCAAAAACTTGTCCGAGCCCACCGGTGCCAAGTACAACTGCTTTGCCCAGAGCTTGTCCTACTCCATCGCGAGAGCCCGCACCGATTACGTGCAGAGTGACTCCACATACGCGACCAGTTTTATCTTTCAGTGCATC
>CAJAFH010000212.1 GCA_903939005.1 uncultured Actinomycetes bacterium
AGTGCACGACGAAGTTGCTTCATCGCTGTCACGGTTAAACCGCGATACTCGGTTAGCACAGTTGCATTAGCGGTACGGAAATCTTCCGTTAGCTCAGCAACTGCTGCTGCTTTATCTGGGCGAGCCATAAGGTTCACCTTTCCTGTTTCATTGGCGACCTTGGGCAATAAAAAAATCCGTAACGCGTAAGAGCGCACGGATTTACGTGAACACCTACGCGGGTTGAGATTTCCTCATTTATTAGATCAATCTTGCGAATGATCTAGACCTGCGGTCTTTGGTTATGGGGTAACTCTAAAGTGAGCGTGCGGGTGGGGTCAAATTGAGCATGAATTGCGCTGACAAACTAGAAATCTAGGCGTGCCACCATTTAAAGAGCGGATCAACGCCGGCTGGGTAAAGCTGCGCAGTTAGAGGTGCGCCAACTAAGTGGTCACTCTTAGCGGTTGTGAAATTACATTCCAAATGAGAGTTAATTGATCGCTTAATTAGATCTACATAAGTCTGATTGCGACTTGGGCCGCCCATGATGCAAACAGTTGGTGTGCCTGCATCTGCAGTGCTTACCTTTTGCCAAACTCCGTGCACTGTCTTTCCTAAGTAATCAGCGCCGGTAGTTAAGATTTCGATCGCACTTTTTACACCAGCTTCTGCGCCAACAATGACTGTTTTGGCGGCATTTATGCAAAGTGTTGCTGCGTCTGCGCCATTCTTAATTACTAATTCTTCATGTGCTTTTAATTCTGCTTGTAATATCTCTACTAAATCAGTTGCGTTATCGCGGCCATCTAAAGTTGCGATCGCTCTGCGCATTGCAGTTTGGCCTACCCAGAATCCCCCACCTAAATCACCGAAGATTGATCCCTTGCCATCGGCATGACCAAACTTTCCGGCATGTGATGAAATGGCAACAACGCCGCCACCAATAGTTAAGACCACGCCACTTTGCTCGCCAAGAGCGCCAACAAAAGCAGCAATTCCGTCATCTAGCACTGCAACATGTTTTGCGTTAAAAAATTTATTACAAAGTTCACCGATTGCTTGTTCTTCAGTCACGATGCCATATAGACCAGTCAGACTTAAATAAACTGTTTCGAAATCTTGGCTAGGAACTTCTTTAAAAATTCGTTCTAAAGTTTCCAGCACAGTGAAAGCGGCGGTCTTTGGAATGTTCAGGGCAGTGATTTGATCGCCGATCTTGATGCGAGCACCAGATTGGCCAAGATCAACTACTAAATTCATAACGCTAATTTAGTCCTATTTACTCTGATTGAGAAAACTGCGGAAATAAAAAAACCGGTAACCAGTAGGTCTCCCTACCGATTACCGGCTTTTTATCTAATTATTAGTTAGCTGAAGGTTCGCGAACTAGGTTTGGATCTACTGCAATTCCAGGTCCCATTGTTGTTGAAACAACAGCCTTTTGAATGTAGCGGCCCTTTGATGAGTTTGGCTTTGCGCGTAGTACTTCATCAAGTGCTGCTGCGTAGTTCTCAGCAAGTTGCTCAGCTGTGAAGCCGGTCTTGCCAATTAGGAAGTGCAGGTTTGAGTTCTTATCAACGCGGAACTCAATCTTTCCGCCCTTAATATCGGTAACAGCCTTGGCAACATCTGTTGTTACGGTACCTGTCTTTGGGTTCGGCATCAGACCACGAGGTCCAAGCACCTTACCTAAGCGACCGACCTTGCCCATTAGATCTGGGGTTGAAACAACAGCGTCGTAATCAAGACGACCCTTTGAAACTTCTTCGATTAGTTCGTCACCACCAACAATGTCGGCACCTGCAGCACGAGCTGCATCAGCCTTGTCACCATTTGCGAAAACAAGAACGCGGGCAGTCTTACCGGTTCCGTGTGGCAAGTTAACAGTTGAGCGAATTGCTTGATCGGCTTTCTTTGGATCTACGCCGAGAACAAGTGCTACTTCAACTGAGGCGTTGAATGAAACAGTTGATGTTTCTTTCGCCAAGGTAACTGCTTGAAGCGGGGTGTAAAGGTGATCTGGCTTTACCTTTGCCGCAGCTTCTAGATATTTCTTTGAGCGCTTCATTTCTGACCTTCATTTCTTGAGTTCTTTCGAACTCATTCGGTTTGTGGTTAACGAACCAGCGCGGTTCTCCCACTTCTTAATTCGGGTGAATTAAGAATTCTATTTTGGTGATTAGCCGTTAGTTGTGATTCCCATTGAACGAGCAGTACCAGCAATGATCTTGCTAGCTGCATCAATGTCATTTGCATTTAGATCTTCCATCTTGATCTTTGCAATTTCCTGAACCTGAGCCATGGTGATGTTTGCAACCTTGGTCTTGTGAGGAATAGCTGAACCCTTTTCAACGCCAGCAGCCTTCAAGATCAAACGTGATGCAGGAGGTGTCTTGGTGATGAATGTGAATGAGCGATCTTCGTAAACGCTGATCTCGACCGGAATGATCTGACCTTTTTGAGATTCAGTTGCAGCGTTGTACGCCTTAACGAACTCCATGATGTTTACGCCATGCTGACCGAGAGCTGGACCCACTGGTGGAGCAGGTGTTGCTGCGCCAGCCTGGATCTGCAACTTAATTAGCGCAGTGATCTTCTTCTTTGGGGCCATTTTGCTTTTTCCTTTTCTCGGTTCTTTTTAAAATCAGTTGGTAGTGCTTAGAGCTTCTGTACTTGGGCAAATGAAAGTTCTACGGGTGTTTCGCGGCCGAAGATTGAAACCAATACCTTGAGCTTTGCCTGCTCTGGCATGATCTCTGAAATCGAGGCTGGAAGTGTTGCGAATGGGCCATCCATAACAGTTACGGACTCGCCTACTTCGAAATCAACAACGCGAATTTCTGGTTTATCTGACTTCTTCACTGGACGTGGAGCCAGAATCTTTTCAACTTCATCCATGCTTAGTGGGCTTGGATTGTGAGCATTGCCAACGAAGCCAGTAACGCCAGGAGTATTGCGAACTACTGACCAAGATTCATCAGATAGTTCCATGCGCACAAGAACGTAGCCTGGATAAATGTTGCGCTTAACCATCTTGCGCTGACCATTTTTGATTTCCATAACTTCTTCTTCAGGAACTTCGATCTGGAAAATGTAATCTTCCATGTTCAAAGAAATCGTGCGGTTGGCAAGGTTGCCCTTTACCTTCTTCTCATAACCGGCATATGAATGAACCACATACCAGTCACCGATTGCAGCACGAAGAGTGCGGCGGAATTCCGCGTTCGGATCATCTTCATCGGTTTCGATTGGACCATCAATTGGGTCTTCATCAGAATCAACAGTTGTTTCAACGGTAGAAGTAGCTTCCTCTTGTCCAACTTCTACGATTTCTTCAACGGCAGATTCGACGGCAACATCTGCAGCGTTAGCTGCAAGCGCTGCTTCGAAAGCGTCTGGAGTTTCTTCAAGTGTCATCTATTTTTACCTTTTACCCGAAGATCCAGAAAACGATCTTGGTAAGTACCAAGTCGAGCAGCGATACCACTGCGATTACGAATGTTACGAAAACTAATACAAC
>CAJAFH010000213.1 GCA_903939005.1 uncultured Actinomycetes bacterium
GAATTACCGGCCACGATTGATTGCAAGCGGGCTGAAATATCTTGATAGTCATCAAAACCTAGAATCGCATCGGCCTCTGGAAGTGCGGCTGCTAGCTCTGCGCCATATCGCTCAGCCATACATCCGACTGCAACAACTGCGCGGGTGACGCCATGACCTTTAAGCGAATTTGCTTCAAGCAAGGCGTCTACTGAATCTTTCTTAGCCGATTCAATAAAACCACAAGTATTTACGAGGGCAACTTCGGCTGATTCCACATCATCAACTAAAGTCCAGCCATCGGCCAGAAGGCGGCCAGCTAGTTCTTCGGAGTCGACTTCGTTTCGGGTACACCCCAAAGTTACGACTGCTACCGTGCGCTTCATTGCGCTGATCTTACTTTATTTAGCTAGTCAGCGTTGTAGGTAAGGTTTACTACTTCATCATTTGCGCCAATTGAGCCAACATTCTCACCATTTACCGAGATATCCACGCCACCTGCATTGCCTACTCGCAAATTAACTTGTTCTGGCTGGATAAAGTTTTTGCTATAGCCCATGCGAAGCATGCCCGAGAATAATACTTTGCCATCTTGATTTGTAGCAAAGAGCCAAGTGGCTGCCCTACTTGCAACTAAGTCAACGTTTACTCCTGCTGGACCTACAGCAGTGGATGTAATAGTTGTTTCTGGTGAAGCAGCGGTGCTTGGTGCGACAGATTCTGCAGCTGTTTCAGAAGGAGCTGCCGATACAGTTGTAATTACATCTGACTCGGCCCCGTTTTCAGAATCTAAAAAAAAAATTTGAGCACCTGCGAAGAGAATTAGAGCAGCTGCTGATCCCGCTGCGAGAATTTTCCAGGAAATTCGCTTTGGTTCTTGATAGGGCATTGTCACATTATTCTCATTTAAGAGGTCACGAATTGGTTTTGCCGGGGAGGTAACTTCACTCTCAAATAAATCTAAAAAGATTCGCTGATCAATTCCAACTTTGGCTGCGATATTGCGTAGATGTCCGCGAGCATAAGTTTCGCCACCACATTTTGCGAAATTGTCATTTTCCATATCGCGCAACAGAGTTGACGGAATGTTTGTTAATTTTGCTAGATCTTCAATTGACAGGCGCGCGTCAGTACGTGATTTAGTAATCAACGCACCAAGGGACATTTCAAATCCTCGTTAAGCTAGCCGAATAAACCGAGAAAGATAAGGCTAGCCCCATGCAGTGGCAATTGGGTAGCCATGAGGTGAATAATTAAAGAGATAGCCCTACTTCTCACCCCATGCTTATAACTTAGGGGCTACTTAAGGTTTAGTAATCGCGGATAGTCGCCAGCACTGAATCAAGTTCATCGGGCTTTACCAGAACCGTTCGCGCCTTAGAACCTTCGGAAGGTCCCACGATTCCGCGTGATTCCATTAGATCCATTAAGCGCCCAGCTTTAGCAAAGCCCACGCGAAGTTTGCGCTGCAACATTGAAGTCGAACCAAATTGTGTTCCAACTACGAGTTCAATTGCTTGCAACAAAATATCTAAATCATCGCCAATTTCTTTATCAACCATCTTCGTTGCTGCCGGCGGCGCAGTTACATCTGAACGGTAGCGAGGAGCTAATTGTTTCTTAACGTGCCCAGTTACCGCTTCGATCTCGCGCTCAGAAACATAAGCACCCTGAATACGAATTGCTCGGCTAGCGCCCATTGGAATAAATAGTCCATCACCTTGGCCAACTAACTTTTCCGCACCCGGGGTATCTAGAATTACTCGGCTATCAGCCAGTGAACTTGTCGCAAAAGATAAACGTGACGGCACATTAGCTTTAATCAAACCTGTAACAACATCAACAGATGGTCGCTGTGTAGCTAGCACTAAGTGAATACCGGCCGAACGTGCTAACTGCGTAATGCGAACCACAGATTCTTCTACCTCGCGAGCAGCAACCATCATTAGGTCGGCAAGTTCGTCGATGATTAC
>CAJAFH010000214.1 GCA_903939005.1 uncultured Actinomycetes bacterium
CATCAAACCAGACATAAACAACTTGATCGGTATCCCATGGAACTGGAATTCCCCAATCAAATGTGGAACGTGAAATTGAAAGATCTGAAACGCCGCCTTCTAGGAAAGAAATAACCTCATTACGCGCACTTTCAGGTTGGCAGCTTTGCGGGTTTGCTTTGTAATGTGCCAGTAACTTTTCAGTAAATGCAGAAAGCCGAAAGAAATAATTATTTTCATTAACAATTTCTACTGGCTTGCTATGGATTGGGCAAAGTTTTTCATCGCCAGAATCAATCAAATCACCTGGAAGTTTGAACTCTTCGCAACCAACGCAGTATGGGCCTTCGTATTTGCCCGCATAAATGTGGTCAGCATCTCTTAGACTTTGTAAAAACTTTTGCACTCGCTCGGTATGACGAGGTTCGGTGGTGCGAATGAAGTCATCGTTAGCAATATTTAGCGCTGCCCAATTGGGTTTCCAAGCATCTGCAACCAAACGGTCACACCAATCTTGCGGTGCAACGTTGTTCTGATCAGCCGTGCGCATAACTTTCTGACCGTGTTCATCGGTGCCAGTTAAGAACCAGACTGATTCGCCACGTTGACGATGCCAACGAGTTAAAACATCGCCCGCAACTGTTGTGTATGCGTGGCCAATGTGTGGCGCATCGTTTACATAGTAGATCGGCGTCGTTAGATAGAAAGACTTATTAACAGCGCTCATTGGGACATCTTATTGGAATCGACGACTGCGGCATAAACGATTTTCTTCGGGATCTTAAATTCTTCGGCCACGGTAGCAATTGCGCCTTTACGATCCATGCCGGCCCCTTCAAATTCACGTACTCGAGCGACCATATCTGCCGAAGTTGCAGCAGCATCGCCAACAGGTGCGCCGGCAATCACCAATGTGATTTCACCTAAAACTTCATTGCTAACAGACCAATTGTGCAGCTCTGAAAGTGTGCCCCGGATAGTTTCTTCATACCGCTTTGTCATCTCGCGACAGATCGCACCTTGACGTTCGCCACCAATTGCAGGTACCGCATCTGCCAATGATTCAGCTAACCGATGAGGCGCTTCAAATAAAACAATTGTGCGTTCTTCAAAGCGCAGTGATTCATAAAATTTCTGTCGTGCCCCACTTGCTCGTGGTGCAAAACCATCAAAAGTAAATCGATCGGTTGGTAGCCCGGCTAAAGCGATAGCCATCGTGACCGCACTTGGTCCGGGTAGAACACTTACTTCGATATTGGCTGCAATCGCATCACGCATCAATCTAAAACCAGGATCACTAATAGTCGGCATACCAGCATCAGAAACCACAACTACTTTTAAACCACTCTTAAGCAACTCTAAAACTTCTTGAGTTCGAGCATCTTCATTACCTTCAAAGAAAGAGAGAACTCGAGCGGTAAAGGTCACTCCTAAGTCAGCAGCTAGGCGATGAAAGCGGCGAGAATCTTCAGCAGCAATCACATCAGCGCTGGTGAGCGCAGCAATTAAGCGCGCGCTGGCATCGCCTGGGTTACCAAGTGGGGTTGCTGCCAAAATTAAGCTCACGCGCATACGCTACCGCCATGAAGCAGTTCGCCAGATCAGCACTAGCGCCATATGCAATCTATTTGATCGCGCTGATCGCTTTCGGCATGCGCTTATTCCATTTAGGTCAGCCGAAAGGCTTTATTTTCGATGAACTCTATTATGTAAATGGGGCGCAAGATTATTTGAAATACGGCGTTGAAGTCGATGGCCTTAAACCCGAATTCATTGTTCATCCCCCAGTTGGTAAATGGGCAATTGCCCTTGGAATAAAGCTCTTTGGTGATCAGGAATTTGGCTGGCGATTCGCATCTGCATTCTTTGGTTCTCTATTGATTCTTATCGTGGGCTTGATTGCTAAAGAACTGTTCAAGTCAGATAGTTGGGCCGCACTTGCCAGCGGATTGATTGCGCTAGATGGCTTGGCTCTTGTTCATTCCAGAACTGCACTCCTTGATTTATTCTTAACTTTCTTTGTTGTTCTAGCACTATGGGCATGGCTAAAGAATTGGCATTGGTTGGCTGGGCTCGCATTTGGCTTAGCGGCAGCGACTAAATGGAGTGGTCTCTATTTCTTAGTTCTATTTGCGCTGATAACTTTCTATCGAATTAGTAATAACTATTCTGGCCGCCAATTAATCAGACCAATCTTAAAGTTTCCAATTCAATACGGTTTGCTGCCAGTTGCGACTTATTTTGCAAGTTGGATCGGTTGGTTCCGAAGTGATCTTGGTTGGGATCGCAATTGGTCACCGAGTGCGCTTAAATCTTTTTGGCACTACCACGCCGAAATGTTAGGTTTTCATACCGGCTTGGTTGAAAAACATTCATACCAAGCAAATCCCTGGAGTTGGTTAGTTCAAGGCCGACCAACATCTTTCTTTTATGGCACACCTAAAGGTTGTGGATCGGATAGTTGCTCACAAGAAGTTCTGGCGTTAGGTACACCGTTGCTTTGGTGGTTCGGCACAATTGCGATCTTTATTGTGTTTGGCATCTTGATTCGTAATTACTTAAATAAAAAGCACGAATTCACGCCTATCTTTATCTGGGCTGGTTTAGTAGCTGGATATCTACCTTGGTTCTTATTTCAAAAACGAACCGTATTTTCGTTCTACGCAATTGTTTTCGAGCCATTTCTAATATTCGCCCTGGTTTATTGTGCTAAATACCTAATGGAATCAAGGGTTAAGAAGGAAATTTCACAAGCTGTCATAACTGTTGCAATTGTATTAATAGCGTTGAACTTTATTTACTTCTATCCGATTTTTACCGGTGAAGTAATTACTTACGATGCTTGGTATGCCCGAATGTGGCTACCGTCTTGGATCTGATTACTCGTTAACAGCTTTGCTTTCGTTCAAACGATCGACTGCTTCATCGGCAAGTATCTGATCAAAGATTTCATCTTTAGATGGCGCTACGGCATTAAGTGCTGCAATTGCCAAATTCTCTTGTTCATCGCTCCAACGACCAGGCTCAGTTAAATCAATGATGCGTTTCTGTGACACAGCTTTAGGTGCACTCAAATAAGTTGGAGCCGGGATCGAATCTGGCTGCCAGGTGCGACGTTCTTCAGCTGTGCCTTTTGGCAAAATAACCACGCCAGTTAATTCGCGTTCAGAGAGTGGAATCCAATGATCAGTGGTTGCTTTCGGAGTTACTACATCAACTAAGTTGGTTGTTGATACGCCATTAGTTTCGCGTTGCAGTTGCTTAACTCGACGAAGTTGTAGTCGCTCTGAGATTGTTTCGCGGCGTACCTGCACAATGTAAAGCGCGATTCCGGAAATTGGGACCAATGTGTAAACGAATTGCAATTTATTCATGACCCCACCCACTGAAGTAGCTACTAAGGAAAAAGTTAATAAAGCAAAAATAATTCGTCGACGTAACATCTTTTGAGCGCTCTTTGCGACGAAATCTAAATCGGTATGCATGATTCCAGTTTCCGGTAATCCACCTGGAGATTTACTTGCCACAACTTTTAACGCACTCTTGTATCGCTCAACTGACTTTCCAGAAAATTCTTCGCGGTCGTGAATCCAACGCGGCAGAAAGTAGGAAACCCACATTCCGGCGATCGCGAGATAGATAAGTCCAGAGGTCATGATGGTTAAAGATAGAGGGGGTTCACGCTCAAATCGGGTATTTAGGGGCCTTTAAAGCTGGCTACTTAACTGCCGGATTCTCTTTTACAAAGCAGATGTGATCACGCCAAGCCCCATCAATATGTAGATAACGTGGACGATCGCCTTCGAGAATAAAGCCAGCTTTCTCTGCCACCCGACGCGAAGCGCTATTTTCTGGGCGCAAATTAATCTCAACGCGATGCAGTCCTAACTCATCAAACCCGTATGCAGTAAGCATTTCGACGGCCTGCGTAGTAAATCCACGATTGGCAAAACGGCGATCAATCCAATACCCAATGTGTGCACCGCGTAGAGCTCCATAAATAATGCCGCCCATAGTTATCTGGCCAATCAGATTTGGGCCTTGCCATATGGCCAGTGAAATCGTGCGGCCACTGCGCCCATCACGGTTATAGATGCGCACCATATCGAGAAAAGAGGGCCGCTTTGAAATTAGATCCCCGCCATCAATATGTTCTGGCACTTGTGGCAAGGTCGCTTCCCAAGGAGTAAGCCACTCGCGATTTTCAGCACGTACTGCAAACCATTTTGCGCGGTCGCGAAATCGCAACGGGCGAAGGGTTAATTCATTATTTTTTAAAACGACCGGCCAGCTCTGATCAGACATGCGATCGCTCACAACTACTTAAATGTATCGACGCTCGAGCACAACGACAGTGACTTCTTGCCCGATTGCTTTTTCAATATCACTTTCAGAAAGTGCAATAAAAGCATTGGCATCAGAGAGCGTTGATTGCTCATCTTGTGATGGAAGTGGCATCACTGAAGTGCCATCTTCGGAAAGAATTGCGCGAATATATGAACGAAGCCCAGCAGAGGATGCAACCGGCTTTTCTAACTTCGCTTTGACAGCTGGGCGATGAATTGTGGCTGCGCCTAACAATGTGCGAATCATTGGGCGAATAAATAGTTCGAACGAGATATATGCCGAAATCGGATCACCCGGAAGCGTTACGACAGGTGTTTTATCTGGGCCGATGGTGCCAAAGTTGTGACGACCACTTGCTTCGATCGCTAAATCCACTGTGGTGATATCGCCTAATTTAGCTAAGGTGCGAGTAATTAGATCGAATGAATCATCTTGGCGTTCGCCACTAATAATAATTAGATCTGCACGTACTAATTGATCTTCAATTACCCGTTGCAATTGTTCTTCATCATCTGGAATTGAGTGAACGCGGTAACCAATTGCACCCGTTTCGCGAACGGCTGTAGTTAACAACCAAGAATTAGTTTCATACTCTTCATCACCAGTAAGTTGCTTGCCAGGTTCGACTAGATCTGGACCAGCTGAAAGAACTACTACGCGTGGATGTGGTCTAGTGGGTAAATGATCTAATCCAATTGAGGCAGCTAAACCAATTTGGGTTGCCCGGATTCGTGCGCCAGCGCGCAATACCAATCGCTCGCCAGCATGAACATCGCTAGCCAAGGTTGCTCCATGAGCATCGAGCAGCGGCATATCAAATGACTCAAGCGGCTTACAAATGGAAATTAGCGAGGTGAGAAACTCATCTACCTTTGTGCGCTCTGACATAATCCCACCATACTTTGTAACTCGATACTTCCTAGGGATTTAACTATGAATGAAGATGTGAAGTCTGACAAAGATAGGTTGCGCAAGCGATATCGGGTCGAACGTCATGATGGTTTCATCCCGGTTGAATTTACTCATTTGGCAAACAGTCCCGAGATAACAGCTGCCCAAGTAATTGCTAGCTACTTTTCCTATGGCGATGAACCAGTTACAAAATTGTTAAATCAGACCTTAATTAAGGCTGGTAAAACTCTCCTGCTTCCGTGCATCAACGGATCCGAAATGATCTGGGTGCACTGGAATGGCGATGAATCACAAATTAACCACAAAACAAAAATTTCCGAACCAATTGGGCAACCGTTTACTGACTTGGCAGCAATCGAGGTGGTCTTGGTTCCTGCGCTGCGAATGGATACCGATGGTTATCGATTGGGTCAGGGTGGTGGATTTTATGATCGCTTCTTGCCAAAAGTTAAAGCTTGGAAAATTGGTTTGCTCCACGACGGCGAATTATCTAGTCAAAAATTGCCACGCGAGCCACATGACATTGCGCTAGATGCCGCAGCTACACCAGATTTAGTAGTGCGCTTTAAGATTTAGGAAGATTGCGCGCAATCACAATTCGTTGCACTTGATTAGTGCCTTCGTAAATCTGAGTTAGCTTGGCATCACGCATCATGCGTTCTACTGGGTAATCCGATACATAGCCGTATCCGCCCAAGATCTGAACTGCGTCAGTAGTTACTTTCATGGCCACATCACTAGCAAAACATTTACTTGATGCAGAGTAGAACTTTAAATCGCCATCATTGCGTTCTGATCTAACAGCAGCGGCATAAGTTAACAATCGAGCTGCTTCGATACTCATTGCCATATCTGCCAACATAAATTGCACTGCCTGAAAATCGAAGATTGGTTTTTTGAATTGGTTGCGCTCGTGAGCGTACTTTGTTGCCACATCAAGGGCGCCTTGAGCTAAACCAAGTGCTTGCGCCGCAATAGTAATTCGGGTGTGATCAAGAGTGTCCATCGCTAACGCGAAACCCTTGCCCACTTCGCTAATTCGACGATCATCAGATAGTTCTACGTTGTCGAAATAAACTTCGCGAGTGGGTGAACCTCTAAAGCCCATCTTCTTTTCGGGCGCTCCAAAAGAAACGCCAGGGTCTGATTTTTCAACTACAAATGCCGTAATACCTTTAGCGCCAAGGGCTGCATCAGAAGTTGCTAAAACCGTATAGAAATCTGAGAAACCAGCGTTTGAGATCCATTTCTTGCTGCCGTTAAGGATCCACTTATCACCGCTTTGAACTGCTTTGGTGCGCATTGATGCTGCATCTGAGCCAGCTTCTGATTCTGATAAGCAATACGAGAAACCTTTACCTTTTGCTAACTGAGTTAGCCAGCGTTCTTTCTGCTCTTTGTTTCCACCAAGCATTAGCGGTAGTGAGCCCAACTTGTTTACGGCTGGAATAAGCGAGGAAGATCCGCAAACTCGAGCAACTTCTTCAATAATGATTGCAACTCCGAGAGCATCTGCCCCTTCGCCACCAAATTCAGTTGGTACATGTGAAGCTGCTAAGCCAGCTTTTTGTAAC